>CAJBQQ010000170.1 GCA_903957805.1 uncultured Pseudomonadota bacterium
GATTATGTTATAGAAAATAAAGGTGCGATAAGGCATCTTCCCAACACCTGCAACAAATGGGGCGAAGGTTCGAATGATGGGAATGAATCGGGCGATGACGATTGTTTTAGCGCCATACTTGAGGTAGAAGGCATGCGTCTTATCGAGATACTCGCGCTTGAAGAAGCGGGACTCTTGTGAGGCAAATACTTTGGGTCCTATTTTCTTCCCTATCCAGTAGTTCAGAGTGTCTCCCAAAATAGCTGCAATACTTAACCCAAGAAATAGAAGATGGGGACTCAGTTGCGAATCTGGTAGAGATGCGAGGGAGCCTGCGGCGAACAGCAAGGAGTCCCCAGGCAAGAGGGGGAGCACCACGAGCCCGGTCTCACAAAACACAATCAGGAAGACAATCCCATATACCCATAAACCATATTCCGAGGCGAGTTGATGAAGATGCCTATCAATATGGAGAATAAAATCAAAAAGGAACATAAGAGTGTAGGGGGATCTTTAAGAGGGGATACGTATTCTTACGTGGTCTAGAATGGATGAGGAAGGGACTTCAGCGGCAGAACATCACTGTCGAGTGAGCTGAACACCCCAGAAACAGCATTTACCTCTACACCGCTACAGAGAGATTAATTTCCGGAGACTCCGTCTCTCCCTACTTCGTATCAAGCGGCAGAGACTCTCCCCTCGCGTTTCTTGGCGGTGATGGCATGGTTGCCAATTTTCATCAATACATCCCAAGCCGGTCCTGGGAACTTGTGTAGACCAATCATCACGGCCTCTAGTGAGGACAGGAAATAATCAACATCCTCTTCACTAATATTGAGTGGCGGCAGGATCTTAATAATCGGTATAGCATGACCCGCCACTTGGGTCAGGATGTGATAATCATCCAGCAGTGGAATGACGATTGCCTGGGCAAACAGATTCTCGTCCATCTTGTTGACCATCGTCCAAGCTGCCTTCAGCGCCAGCGACTCGGGCTTACCAAACTCGATCCCGATCATCATCCCGCGCTGACGAACGCCCTTCAGAAACTCATATCGAGGGACCATCTCCTCAATACCCTTGCGGAATCGTGCACCAAGTACCAGAGCTCGTTCGGTCAGATTCTCATCATCAAGCACGGCAAGTGAGGCCAGTCCCGCCGCCATCGCTAGATTACCCATTCCAAAGGTGCTGGCATGAACGATTGCGCGATTCATCGAGTCATAAACGCTGTTATAGATGGATCGACGGGTGATAGTCGCACCCACCGGCACATACCCACCCGAGAGCGCTTTAGAGAGGCAGATCACATCCGGGTGCAGCCCATCGATCCACTGACAAGCGAGAAACTTACCCGTGCGGCCCATCCCCGACTGGACCTCATCACAGACCATGAGTGCACCGTACTTACGGCACAGACTTTGTGCAGCAAGAAGATATTCGTCACTCGCGATATTGACCCCCTTACCCTGGATCGGCTCGAAGACGAATGCGGCAACGTCGCCCACAGAGAGTCTTGCTTCAAGTCCTTCAAGATCACCAAGCTTCACCTCTGATCCACCTGAGAGCAGTGGCTCGAATCCCCGACGGAAACTCGCCTCGCCATTCAGTGATAGAGATCCGGTGGTCAGTCCGTGGAATGCCTTTGCCAGATGGATGATGCAAGGACGACCTGTTGCAGCTCGTGTGAACTTAATCGCAGCCTCGATGGCCTCCGTTCCAGAATTACTGAAGTAGACGGTATCGAGCCCCTCTGGCATGCGTTTGATGAGTTCACGAGCCAGAACACCCGCGAGTGGCGGACCATCAAAGCCAACCCAACCCGGAAAATCAGAGTCCAGAACCTGTTGCAGAGCACCCCGTATGGTCGGATGCCGACGGCCAAAATTGAAGACGCCCCAGTTACAAAGGAAGTCAAGGTATCGAGTACCCTCCTCGTCCCATAGGTAAGGTCCTTCGCCACGGACCCATGAATGATTAAATCCAAGTATACGAAGCACCTTCACAAAGACAGGGTTCACATGCTCTTCAAAGATTTCGAAGTTTTTGCCGCGAGATTCGGCAAGGATGCTATTGATATCGATTGGCATGGTTTAAATTTTTAAATTCAAAGTGGATGCAGCATACCAAGTGACCGCGGCCTCAGAAACTTGTTAAGTCTCTGAAGGGGTCAGATGCATAACTGGGTCGTCAGGAAAACCCAGATGGCCCTCTGCAACTCGATAGTATAAGTGCCTGAATAACTTACCGTCTCGCATAATTTACTTATGCTCGATCAGACCCAGATTATAGAGCATTTCACTAAGCATATGGCCATTCCGGTCACGTTCAAGATCAATGGGGGAGCTCTAGATGATAATTACACTTTTATAGATACGTTCTCATTTATATACAATGTGATACGATGAAAAACTGATTGCTCGATTGCAAGTGTCGAAACATACACACTTACAATTAGGAGCTGTCCTACTTAATGTAGGAACCGTGAGGAGTGTATCGGTCTATCAATGACGATATTTTTACTCGGCTATCGGGACAAATTGTTCTGGAACCAGTTCCAGTTCCGATCTCAGTCCAAGGCTTCATATCACTTTTCTCGAACCGTAATAAATCAGATTTAACTAATCGCACTTCATAAAATATGACCGGTAAAATTGCGCCGTTATGACTAACAGCTGGAAATATATTGTCTAAAAGATTCATTAACCGCGTGAAGAAACCTTCGTGATCCCGACAGATTCCTCACCGGGTCGGGTACTCGTCACCGGAGCAACCGGATTCATTGCAATGAACTGCGTCCTGCAGTTATTGCAGAGGGGCTATCAAGTCCGCGGCACACTCCGAGAGTTATCACGAGCACCAGCACTCAGATCCACCTTGTCTCAGCATGTAGCTGCAGATGACCGTCTGGAATTAGTCCGGGCTGATTTGCTAAATGACGAGGGTTGGGACTCTGCTGTCAGTGGATGTGATTATGTCCTCCATGTCGCCTCCCCAGTCCCTCTCAAGCTACCCAAGAATGAGGATGAGCTGATCATGCCGGCTCGAGATGGAAC
>CAJBQQ010000171.1 GCA_903957805.1 uncultured Pseudomonadota bacterium
GGGTGCCGGATTCTTTCCGAGTAATACGTTAAGTTCATTCTCTTTTTGAATTACCTGACGTTCTATCTCAGCCAATCTGGCAGATACATTTGCACGTTCTGCTTCGAATTGGTCGGCATCGAGCCGAGAGATCACGCCTCCCCGTAAGCGATGCTGGGAAAGAGCAACTGTTTCCTCCCACGACAGAAGGGTACGGCGGGTAATCTCTAACTGCATATCAAGTTGTAGAAGATCGAAATAGGATTGAGCTACACCGCTCACCAGTGTGAGGACAACGGCTCGGCGATTCTCCTCGCGTGCTAGTAAATCAGCGCGAGCCGCTTCATTGGCTCGGCGGACTCGGCCCCAGATATCAATCTCCCAGTTCAGAGTTCCTTGCCCAAAATAGCTGAAGGGTGTCGGAAATCCTGGCACGACAAATCCGCCGAGAGTGCCGAAAGCGGGGGCATTTGTACTTACATTGATCCCAGGTAAGAAATCTGCACGTGCCATGAATATGCGCGCCTGAAATTCTTCCATGCTTGCTACGGCCTGTTTCAGATCCTTATTTTCTGCTAACGCTTGCCGGATTAAAAGCTGTAGCTGTTCGTCATGTAATAACTCCCACCAGGGGAGATTGGCTATCGATTCTCCCTCTATTTCTGCCATGCGAAAGTTATCAGCCGTTTCGATCTTGGGACGCTCGTAGTTAGGTCCCATGGCGCAAGAGGATAGTAGCAGGCTGAACAGCACCAGCAATATACGGGGTTGCAGTTTCATTGGGTTTCTTCTGCTGATTTTTCAGCGGGATGTTTTACATGTTTACGTGTGAACCAGGCAAAGAATAGTGGGATGAATATGGTGGCTACGAATGTAGCCAGTAACATGCCGCCGAATACTCCTGTTCCCATGGAGCGACGTGCAGCCGCCCCTGCCCCAGTGGCGATCACCAACGGTACTACACCCAGAACAAACGCCATCGATGTCATTACGATCGGGCGGAAGCGTAGTTGCGCTGCTTCGATTGCCGCCTGAGCAGCCGGCATACCTTGCTTCATCTTTTGACTTGCAAACTCAACAATCAGGATCGCATTCTTTGCCGCTAACCCGATCAGCGTCACTAGACCGATCTGGAAGTAGATATCGTTAGGCATGTCGCGCAGCAATATTGCCAGTAATGCACCTGCCATTGCGAACGGCACCGCCATGATGACGGCTAATGGCAATACCCAGGTTTCAAACTGCGCAGCCAGAATCAGGAATACCATAACAATGGCGAAGCTGAAGGCAAAAACTGCGGCAGAGCCGGTACGTTTCTCCTGGTACGCTTGACCTGTCCACGCGATCTGGTAACCAGCAGGCAAGTTTCGTTCGGCGATCTCTTCGACCATTGCAATAGCGTCACCCGAACTCACACCGTGAGCGCCACCACCATATATCTTTGCAGCTAGTAACCCGTTATAACGATTCAATTGTTCTGCGCCAACGACATCAGTCACTGTGCTTAAGGCTGACAATGGAATCATTGCACCAGAACGTGCGCGCACATAGACTCTTCCTAGATCCTCTGGTTTCATTCGGTATTCGGCATCCGCTTGTAATTGCACCCGATAAGTGCGTCCAGAGCGGTTGAAATCATTGATGTAGAGGGAGCCCATCGTGCTTTGCAAGGTGGCATAAATATCGGCGACGGCGACACCCTGCGAAATTGCTTTGGCTTCATCGACTTCGACAAATAATTGTGGAACAGTCGGACGGAAGAAAGTATTAATACCAGCCAGTCTCGGTTCTTGATTCAATGCTGAGATGAAGTCATTGACCACGCTGGCCAGACGCAGTGGATCGGAGTCTTCCCTGCTCTGTACATAGACCTCAAAGCCACCAGCATTCCCCAATCCACTGATTGCGGGTGGATTGAAAGCAATGGCCAGACCATCCGGCTGCATCATACCAATGCTAAATAGCTTCTTAACGATATCATCTGCAGTTGCCGTGCGTTCAGACCAGTCGGTCATTCGGACAAACATGGTTGCTGCATTAGTCTTGTTACCACCGCCAAAAAGATCAAACCCATTTACAGCGAATTGAAAAGCCACTGCCGGATCTTCTGCCATAGTGGCCCGGATCGAGTCAGTAGTTTTAACGGTGCGGCTTAATGTTGCGCCATCAGGCATGATGACCGCGGTTATGACGTATCCTTGGTCTTCGGCTGGGACAAATCCAGCTGGGATGGTTTTAATTAAATAAGCCACGCCACCAATAATCAGCATAAATGCTATCGCGCTGATAATGGTATGACGAAGTGTTAGACCAACCATGTGAACATAGAAATTCCTAACGCGCTCAAATCCATAATTAAAGGGCTGGAAGAATCGGGATGTTCCGTGAACAGACTTCAGCAGTAGTGCGCACAAGGCTGGAGTCAAGGTCAGTGCAACCACGCCGGAAATAACTCCGGCCACGGCCAGTGTGACCGCAAACTGACGGTAGAGTTCGCCGGCTATACCACCTAGGAAAGCAACCGGCAGAAATACCGCAACCAAGACTAAGGTCATTGCAATGACCGCTCCGGACACCTGTTGCATCGCTTTAATTGCTGCATCAACTGGGGAGAGTTTTTCTTCTGCCATTAATCGTTCTATGTTTTCTAGCACGACAATCGCATCATCCACCACGATACCGATGGAAAGGACCATGGCAAAAAGTGTCAAGGTATTGATGGAAAAATCGAGTATCCATAAACCGGCAAAAGTGCCGATGAGAGAAATGGGCACCGCAATAATCGGAATTAATGTCGCACGCCAGTTCTGCAGGAATACAAAGACTACTAGAATCACCAGGATCATCGCTTCGCCCAGTGTTTTGACTACTTCCCAGATCGAAGCCTTTACGAAATCACTGGTATCGTAGGGGATCTCGTAATCAATTCCCTCCGGAAAGCGGTGTTTGAGCTCACCCATTTTTACTTTAATGGCGTGCGCAGTATCCAGAGCATTCGATCCGATTTGTAAGTAAATTACGACGCCGACCCCCGGCTCTCCATTCAGTAGGGTGCGTATGTTGTAGTCTTGAGAACCTAGTTCAATCCGTGCTACATCTTTAAGATAGAGCGCTCCGCGTGGACCATCGGCGCGCAGGATGATATTGCCAAATTGTTCGGGTTCGAGCAGACGACCCTCGGCCCTGACGGTGTAGACCAGTTGCTGATCATCAGGTGCTGGTTGCTGCCCAATCTTGCCGGCGGCGTACTGTGCATTCTGCGTCTGTATAGCTGCCGCAATGTCACTGGTGGTGATGCCCAGCTGTGCCATACGATCAGTACGTAGCCAGATTCTCATGGAATAGTCTTGTGCACCAAAAATGCGTGCTTCACCGACACCCTTGGTGCGCTTTAATTCGTCTAGGACATTGAGAGTGACGTAATTGCTTAGAAAAAGCGGATTGTGTTTCTGATCTTTGGAGGTCAGCATCACGACCAATAGAAGATCGGTCGAGCGTTTTTGTACCACGATACCGGTACGGCGGACCTCATCAGGCAAGCGTGGCAGCGCAATATTGAGTCGGTTACTTACATTGAAAGTGGCCCTGTCAATATCAGTGCCAATCTCAAACGTGGCGGTGATGGTCAGCGTTCCACTGGAGTCTGCGCTTGAATCAAAATAGAGCAGTCCCTCGATGCCGCTTAGTTGTTCCTCAATGGGGGCAGCAACAGTTTTAGAGAGAGTTTCCGCACTCGCTCCAGGGAAGGTGGCAGTCACTACCACAGTGGGAGGTGCGATTTGTGGGTACTGTGCGATCGGCAACTGCACCGCAGCGGCGAGTCCCGCCAGCACGATGATCATGGACAAGACCGATGCAAATATTGGCCGAGTAATAAAGAATCTGGTCATGCGGCTTCCTGCTGATGAACAGTCATACTCACTTGCTCGGTGGTTCCTTAAAGGCTAAGGTACGGGTGATATGCAGGATGTCAACATCCTGTCTGATTTTGGCTGGAAAGGGCGCAAATCCACTCTGACCGGCAAGCTTTGCAAAGCGTATCGCTTCCTCATCCAGAGCCTTGTTTCCCGAGGATCGATTGATCTCAATAGATTCCAAGCTGCCATCCGACCTGATGCCGAGGGTGAATTGCACAGTCCCGGATAATTTTCCTTGTTTAACAAGTTCTGGATAATGGAGTTTCTCAAGTTGTTCCATCTTTAGTCGCCAGTCTTTAACGTAGTTGACGAACTGGGGTTCCTTCGTATGAGAACCGATAAATTTACGTTTTGGTCGCTTCACATAAGCTTCGTAATCCTGAGTAATCTGAGCTTTTGCAGCAGACTCGGTTTGTTCTGGTAATTTTGTTGGCGCTATTTCGGGTGGTGGCGTTGGGATAATCTCAGGCGCTGGTATCGATGCCACTTCTGTTTGTTTTGTCGGTGTTACCTCGGGTGTATCTTTCGGGACCACCTCTGGCGCTACCTCTGGCGGAACTGCCGGTGTTGGTTTTGGTGTTTCTGCTGGCACTACCTTAAGTGCTTGGATCGGTGTTGTGACGGTTTCTTGCGGAGAGACGGGGGCGCTCGGACGGAGTTTAATAATATTATTTGTTATTACCTTATCACCCGCTTTAAGTCCTTCAAGAATTACCCAGTTGGTGCCTATCCAATTGTCAGCTACGACGGGACGAACGGTCGCTTCGTTCTTTTCATTCACTATGTATACGAATCGCCCTAGATCAGATGTTATTACTGCGGTCTGTGGTATGACAAAAACACCGTTGCGCTCACCCGTGGTTACGCGCACACGTACAAACTGTCCTGGCAATAATCGCTGATCAGCATTCTCAAAAGTTGCGCGCAGCATCTGAGTACCTAGTAAAGGATCAATTCTGCTTGCAGCAAAATTTAATTGTCCCTTTTGTTGATACTCCGTCCCGTCGGGCAATATCACAGTGACTTGCTGTACATTTTGTTCCGTCAGATGGCCGCCGAATCTCACTAATTCATTATTGGATAAGCTGAAACGTACCCAGATCTGGGATACTTGGACGATGGTCGTGAGTAAACTATTGTTGGCCGTTACCAGCGCTCCTTCGGAAAATTGAAAATGACCTGATACCCCTGCGACCGGTGCTGTCACGGTTGAGTATGAGAGATTAAGCTCGGCGTCTCGTACGCGTACTTCGGCCTGTTGCAGGGCAGCGCTTGCGATTTCATTATCCGA
>CAJBQQ010000172.1 GCA_903957805.1 uncultured Pseudomonadota bacterium
AGATTTAAGTAAATCGATATCCTTCAGGATGACCTTACGTAATGGAGATAGCTGAGGACGGTCGATACGTTGTAGTCGTGAGTCTGCCTCCTGCATCGCGATCAGTGCGGACTTTACATTACCCGCCAGTTGCAACTGCTGGCTGGCAATTAACAGTAGCTGCTCAACCTCCTCCAGGGTCACCTCATCCCGGTTACGTGCCACCTCCTGATAGAGCGCCTCCAAAGCCAGTTGCTGACTCTGTGACTCTGCAAGCTTGGCCTCCAACAGGAGGAGCTTACCCTCCGCCTGCCGCCCCGCTTCACGAGCCTCCGATGCCAGGTTACGTGACTCCTTACCCGATGCACCGGCCTCTGCCAGCTTCCTTCCTAACTCCTGTTGTAACCCCTCGATCTGGCTGCGTGTGTCGTACCACTGCCATGCCACCACCACTGCTAGAATCACGAACAAGCCAACCGCCCTCAGAGGGAGTCGGCTACTCGGCTCTTGAGGTTTCTCGGCAGCGGACGGCGGCGTGGCCGTGCTCGTGCTCGTCGCCGTGCTTGTAGGTGAGGTTGAGTTCGTGATCGGCTGATCTTCTTCGTTCATGTCGTCTCTTGAGAATAGACTCCGTCCCTCACTCTCGGGCCGAAATAATCTAATAACCCCTTGATCAATCCCTCATCACCAGAGTCGGTTGAGATCACATCCTCAAAACCCATTTCATGGGCGGTCTTCGATATACGTTCATGGGATACGAATAGGGGTGTCTTCTTCAGCCAAGGCTGTCCAGACTCACCCACCATCTCAAAGAGGTTACGCAGACCCTCGCTACTGGTAATGATGACGGCATGGAGCGCATTCTTCGACCAGGACTCTAGTAAGGATGTGGTATCGGTATCGGGGCGAGTCCGGATATAACACTCCGCATACGTGACCGATGCCCCTCTCTCGGTCAGCGTATCCCCCAGCAATTCGCGACCCCTGTCACCCCGAAAGATGACCACACGACGACCCTCAATCTGCTGTAGTTCGGCCATACCGAGCAGTGCCTCGCTATCAAACCGTGTTGTCGGCGCGATCACCTCTCCAACACCAAACCTTTTAAGCTCCCTCGCACTCCCCTGCCCGACCACGGCAATCTTCATCGCCTGGGGGAGTGTCCGATGCTTGAGTATCAGGCTCATCGCCCGATCGACCGCATTGGGACTAATGAAGATCGCCAGATCAAAGTCATCCAGATGATCGATCAGTTCGAGTAGTGGAGCTACATCCTCGACATCACGAATCTCAAGTACCGGAAAGGGGATCGGGTTTCCCCCTGATGAACGAATCTTATCGACCAGATTGGCGGCCTGGTGAGCCGGCCGAGTGACCAAGATATTGATCCCGGTCAGAGGTCTATTCACGGGTAAATCACGCCTCTGGTCGTGCCCATCATGCCAGTGCCGCTAGAATTTCTTCTGCACCCTGATCCTTTAAGTGAGATGCCAACTGAGCCCCCATGATCTCACCCGATTCGGGCTTTCCGCTCAGTTCTGAACTGATCATGCGTGTTCCATCAGGGCTCGCAACAAACCCGCGTAGACGGAGCACTCCCTCCGAGATTTGCCCGAAACCACCCAATGGGACCTGACAACTTCCCCCGAGTGCGCGGCTCATGGCACGCTCTGCCTCAACACACTGGGCCGTCTCCAGATGATGAAGGGGCTTCATGAGTCTGATGAGATCCGGTCGATCGGTTCGGCACTCGATCCCGAGCGCACCCTGCCCCACCGCTGGAAGACTCATCTCTGGGCTCAAGAGTGCTGCGATACGATCCCCTAGTCCGAGCCTCTTCAAGCCGGCCGCAGCAAGTATGATGGCCGCGTACTGGTCCTCATCCAACTTTCTTAATCGGGTCTGAACATTCCCCCTGAGAGGCTGCACGTGCAGATGCGGAAAACGAGCACGGAGCTGACTCTCTCGACGAAGGCTCGAGGTACCGACCACACTCCCCGGGGGAAGGTCATCCAGACCGGTATACCGGTTAGAGACAAATGCATCACGAGGGTCCTCCCTCTCACCGATCGCTGCCAACGAGAATCCGGGGGGCATATGCATCGGAACATCCTTCATCGAGTGGACCGCGATATCCGCACGACCCTCCTCCAGAGCCTGCTCCAACTCCTTAATGAATAGACCCTTTCCACCGATTTTAGAAAGAGAGGTATCGAGTATCTGATCCCCCCGAGTCGTCATGCCGAGTATGCTGATTTCGGTTTGCGGGTATAATTCTGACAGCCATTGATGGATGAAATTTGCCTGCCACATGGCCAAAGCGCTTTCCCGTGTAGCAATAACGATTTTAGTGGGCATGGTTGAATTGGGCATTTATATAACAATGAGAAAATTTCGCGGACCGCGGTTGCCGTTTATTTTAGCACGGCCGACGGCGGAGGGGCTCTACCCGAAGGGTCTACTCGTAAAGCCCTCTCATAGGCAGGAGTGCGTAAATTGAGCTCGATCCCAAATGGGGTCACCCCCCCCGACAAGAATCATAACGATGACAAGGACTCTCCTCTGCGTGAGGATATCCGTCTTCTGGGACGGATGCTGGGTGACACCCTGCGAGAGCAGGAGGGGGAAGCCACCTTCTCACTGGTAGAAGGAATACGACAAAACGCGATCCGATTCCGGCGCGAGCAAGACCCGAATGCTCGTCAAGAGCTGGACAAGATACTCAACCAACTGAGCAGCAAATCGACCGTCGCGGTGGTCCGCGCGTTCAGTTACTTCTCCCAGCTCTCAAACATTGCAGAGGATATCCATCACAACCGCCGTAGACGGGCTCATCTCTGCGCTGGATCCCCTCCCCAGGCAGGCAGCGTTGCACTGGCTCTTGACCGGGTACTCTCCAGCGGGGCGGATGGGGATACCCTATCCAAATTCTTTGCCAAGGC
>CAJBQQ010000173.1 GCA_903957805.1 uncultured Pseudomonadota bacterium
TATCGGAGAAGAGGCCGCTGTTGCATTGATGAAGGCCGGTGTGCACGATTTTGTGACCAAAGAGAATATGGCCCGTCTGGTCCCTGCGGTCCAGAGAAGCTTGCTTGAGACTAGAACACGTAGGCAGTTTGAGAGGACACAGTTCGCTCTGCAGGAGAGTGAGGCGCGTTTCAGGACGATCGCGGCCAATATCCCTAGCATGATCTTTCAGTCGATCATGCAATCAGATGGAACCACTCAGCTGACTTATGTGAGCGAGGGCTGTAATGAGTTGCTCGGAATAACGCCCCAATCACTCCAAGAGGAACCCGGATTATTTCTCGATATGGTGATTCCTGAGGACAAGTTATCACTCTACCAGTCCGTTGAAACAGCCACCGAGAGACTGTCAACCTGTAACTGGGAGGGCCGTATCCGAGTCGGTGATGGGGGTGAGATCAAGTGGGTCAATCTACGCCAAAGCCCACGTAAGCTCCCTGACGGAAATGTCGCCTGGGAGGGCATCATCTCGAATGTAACCGAGGGCAAACTCGCAGAGATTGAGATCAGGAGGGCCCACCAAGAATTGGGTGAGCTGTCTTCTCACTTCCAGACAATCAAAGAGCGTGAGAGGATGGACCTCTCCCGAGAGATTCACGATGACTTTGGGGGAACCCTCACAGCCATCAAGATCGATTTACTCTGGCTGATCGACAAGCTACCGCCGGAGAATGCACTTCTACTAGAGAAGATCCAATTTATCGATACCCTGGCAGACCGGTTGATCGATTCGACTCAGCGCATCGCACGCGACCTCAGACCGGGGATTCTAGATTATGGAATCGTTCCGGCCATCCAGTGGCAGGCCAAGGAGTTTAGAACACGTCTCGGAATACCTTGTGAGATTGATTGCTCGGATGAGGATATTGTCCTCGGATCAGATCTGTCCGCAGCCATCTTTAGAATCTTCCAGGAGACGCTCACAAATATCTCGAAACATGCCAATGCCACACGGATCAAGATCAGCTTTAAAGCGGGCAATGGTCGTGCCGAGTTATTGGTATCTGATAATGGGAAGGGGCTCTCCAAGCAAGACCGCTCTAAGTCACGATCATTCGGCATCCGTAGCATGCAGGAGCGTGCACGATTCCTGGGGGGGGATGTCAGGATCGATAGCATGCCCGGAAAGGGGGTCACCGTGATCGTCAGTATCCCTTATGAATTAAATGATTCTGAGCAGATCGCCCCAGAGCAGAGGACCCTTTTTTAGGATCTCCCCAACAATCGATGAACGGGTATATGGTCATCGCAGTACACCAACACACAATTGAAATTGCAGTGAGGGGCATTGGTGAAGATGCTAGAATTGTACCCGGGTACTTTCTAGGCCCCTGATGATCTGGCATCATAATAGAGCGTTTAGATAATTCAGCTAGAATCGCAAGATCGGTTCACACTTCGACAAGTCCATTGCGAACAGTCTTGAAACATTCACCATTCGGTATCGATAATGATGTGATGGCTCGTAACTCCCCAACCTTAAGACCGTACGATTGCAGCCCCCCCATCCCAAGGATGAACCGTCCATGATCAGGGTCCTGATTGCAGACGATCATGCCATTGTCCGTCATGGATTAAAGCAGATCCTCGCCGAGACCGATGATCTCATCGTGGCGGGTGAGGCTGAGACTGGGTTCCAGGCCATCAAGATGGCAAGGCTCGACTCTTTCGATGTGGTCCTCCTGGATATCTCGCTTCCAGACCGTAATGGAATTGAGGTCTTAGGCCAGATCAAGAAGACACAGCCCAAGCTCTCGGTATTGATGCTGAGCATGCATACCGAGCATGAGTTTGCTGTACGGGCCCTGAAGGCTGGCGCCTCTGGATACTTGAATAAGCAGAGCGCACCGGCTCAACTGGTCACCGCAATTCGGCAGGTCGCTGCCGGTAGAAAGTATATCAGCGCAGGACTGGCTGAAGCACTGGCAAACTCTCTCAGTGGTGACGCTGAGCAGCCACTTCATGAGCTGCTATCAGATCGAGAATTTCAGACGCTGCGCATGATTGCATCCGGAAAATCTCTCTCTGCCATCTCTGAAGAGCTCTCTTTAAGTCCTAAAACGGTTAGCGTCTACCGTGCAAGACTACTCGAGAAGCTCGATCTCAGAAATAATTCTGACCTGACCCGTTACGCCATCAAGAATAAATTGGGCGATTAGCCTGATCCCGACTTAATTTAGAGTCTTCCCCACTGTCATACCTCCCGTTCTTTTTTTACTCGATACGTTGACTTATTGAACCATTAAATTAGAATAAGCAATATATTACTTATTTTAATTTAATGTGACCAATACCAATATTCAATCCCTATACCAAGGTCAAGAGCAGTTTCTTCAAAAGATGGCTGATATCAAGCCATTAGGGTTTGGAATCATACTCTGTGGCGGAACCGCACTGGCTCGCATCTATTTACACCACAGGGTTTCTTACGACTTGGACTTCTTTATCGATGGCCAATTTGACCCCGATGGACTCGCTATTGAACTGGGAAGGCGCGGCATTAATCTCGAAGACATACAGATTGAGAGTGGGGGTCGATTTGTGAACCAGTTATTTGGATTTACTCAAGTCAAGGATGTTCGACTAAAGATCTCTTTTATTGAGGATAGTTACACAGGAATGTTCCCTTGCATCAGCATGCCCATTGGTCAGACCACCTTTATGACAGAGTCTATCGAGGGACTGTACCACCGCAAGTTAAGAACAGTATCAGGATCAGGGTATGGTGATAGACCAATAGATGGCAGACAGACAGCTCGTGATTTATTTGATTTATTCATGCTAGATCATGATGTTAAGAAAATTCATGACTTCATAAAAGAAATAAATAAGTACAGTGCTAACTTTCCAGAGAAGGCGTTCATTACTGGATTGGCCTCAATGCCATGGATCGATATGATGGATGATTTTGCTCAACTGGAGTTCGATACCACCAATCCATATCTCGCCACACGTGATCCACTGAACATCATGGCGATGGTCAAGGTGAGGATGCAAGAAGTGTTTAAGGAGATGGCCTAGTGGCTAGAATATCCAGCCGTGAGATATTGTGGAATAAGATTTCCAGAACCTGCTTCCAGGACAGGGTTATGCCCTACTCGTATTGGGTTAAAGCGATCAGTGACAGAAATCATCATGAGCACAAAAAGGTGTTAGATCAGTCTGTCTGCATGTTGACTGGCGGAGACTTTGTTCGGTTGCTCGGTGAGCGTGAGTTTGTAGGGCTCTGGAAAAGTATCCGTGATGGTGTCGATCATGACCGGACTGCGACCAGACAGGGCCAAGTCATCTTAGATGGGTTGTGGTTAGCGATTATGACTGGATTTGCATTCGGCAATCTGAGTATTGACATTGACAAGCCATTGAGCACTCAATTGAAAGCGACTTACTTGGATATCTGCAAGTATTCCACCAGAAATATCTACCAGGTCGCTCAGGATATTAATCGCCCTTACAGTCGTGTGTATGGAGATGTTAAGAGGCTTCAAGCGATCGGATTGATCAAGGCTTCATCATCAAAACAAGCAGGCAGGAGGGTGACGTTGTTGAGTGTCGCTTAATGTAATTCTAGCTAGAATAATAAGGATTCACGTGGACAAGACCGAGTCTTGAGAAAGTAAGAAATAATCTCAGCTCATGTATCACTCATCTATCTCGAATAGACTGTCACTTACTTAGATGTTAAATTAGACATCTTTTTTGATATTAAAAAAATCTATGGGCGATTTATGGAAACCATTTACACCAATATGACCGTCAGCATCACTGAGTTAAAACGCAACTTTTCAGCGGTCCTCAAGCAAGCAGACGACTGCCCTGTTGCGATACTTAACCATAACCGTCCTGAAGCGTACTTGCTTCCTGCCTCACATTACGAACGGCTCATCGCTCACTTAGAGGATCTTGAAGATACGAAGCTAGTACAAGACCGTTCAAGCGGTCCATTTATTGAAGTTGCAATTGATGGGCTATAAGCTACGCTTTCACGAACTGGCATTAGCGGAGTGGGTTAAGCTCGACAATAGCGTACGTGAACCACTTAAAAAGAAATTAATTGAGAGACTTAAGGATCCACGCATCTCTGCTGCAGCCCTAACAGGGATGCCTGACTGCTACAAGATCAAATTATTACGTGTCGGTTACCGGTTAGTTTATCGAGTCGAAGATGACATCGTATTCGTTACCGTGATTGCTGTTGGCAAACGAGACAAGCTAAAAACATATACCGCAGCAAAATCGAGGATTTAAAGTTACGATCGAAGCCATCACCGCGATCAAGGCGATGTGGGTATCTACGATCAACCATGACAAGCACTTACAGTTTCTTGCGTAGGTCCGTACTGGAGACGTCATCGATATGGCGGAAAGCAGGGGCAATCCGTTCAATCTGTTCCAGTGGTATGCCAAAGTTTTCAAAATGTTTTCCATTGGCGAGCAGTTCGCCACACTCGATCAATCACTCCCAGTGCGTCAGCGCCTTGTAACCCGAATCGTACTTTGGCTTGCTCCTTGAACTCGCTCAGCGTCCGGCGGCGCTCGCGATTTTTACCTGTCGATTAACCTCATCTTGAATGACACGACACTGGTCAATGATTTCGATAAAGCTAGGCTGGTTAATCGCAAGCAGACCATCCTCGAGCATTGCGGTGTAATCTTGCTCCAGAGCGACCAATGATTCACCGGTTGGGATGAGCTGGAGTTGACCACTGGTCGCTGCGAAATAATCGACCTTTGTGCCCGCTGCATTTTTCTCTACAAAGAACACCGACTTGTGCTCCGCCACCGCTTTGGCTAGATCGGGGTTGGCACAAGCTGCAGAAAAATGTGCTGTTTTTGCAATAGCCGCCAAGTCGTACCAGTGGCGCGAGTAGCGTTCGCCTCGCAATCGGCCTTGCAGGCAATACACATGCGCCGCAGTGGCTTTTTCCCAGAAGGTACGCTCGGCCGCCATCACCAGTGGCTGAGCTGCTGGAAAGATCACACCTTCTATTTCCGTCGCAATGTCGCAGATCACCGGCCGAACCTGGTTTGGCTCACCCGTGCCGCGCGCACCAAACTCGAGTTGGATCGTTGGGGAGGAGTAGCCTGTCCCTGTTTTTACCGATGGATAGGCCAGAACTAGTTTGTCGCTTTCTTTGCCTGCCAACGTCAGAGTAACTTTAAGGCCAGCCTTCTCCATCGCGGCCTCAATGACCGGCCTTACCGTGGTCTCAATCCAAGTGGGCAAGCGATGGCGTACCGCGCTGCTGATCTTTTTCTCTTGGCTGGATGAAGCAGGGATGGGGTTTCCTTGCTGCAACAGATCGGCCGCGAGTTCTCGGATATCATAGGTGAGATCGATATCTTCAGAAAATCGATCAATGATGCGATAGACCTTGGATAGCGACGTTCCGCCCTTGAAGGTGAGCTTACTGGCCAACGTTGATTCGTAGATAGCGGATAGCACCCAGACAATCCAAATATCTTTTTCGAGCAAATGCGCTGGCCGCCCAGTACGGGCAGACGCATACTCCAAGGCTTCATCCTGATCATCCCGGCTGAGAGAAAACCATGATTCAGCCATGAGCCATGCTTTCGCTGATCACTTTAGCCATCCAACTCGGCAAAATAGCTCGCGTACTACGCACAGCCTCCCATTCAGGTTCGGATAGTCTTGTGCGGAGTTGTTTGAGAGCGGCCGGTGCAGCCTCAGGACCCAGCCAATAGAGTGCACGAATCGCCATGCCTGCGGGGCGTTTGCCCAGCAATAACTGCCAGCGATTGCCGTGTTTGAGCTCAATGAAACGATTACCCAGTTGCAGTTTGCGGGATGGGCCAGAGGTAAAAAATACTTCTCGCGTCGGCACCTGCGTGGTCAAACCCAGTACATTGGCTTCAGCCGCACCATTGGGCACTACCGTCTCACCACAACTCGCTTCAATGGCCCGCACCACTGACTCGGTGGAGGGTGGACGAGCGCCGAATCGACCTTGGCAAGGTGTGACGTAGGTACCACGACTCACACGCATCAATTGGCCTTCCTGAGCCAATCTGGACAAGGTTTTGTCCACAGCAGCACGCGAACCCAGATGCAGAAATTCTTTGGGTGACAGCATGCCACCCTCTCGCATGGCGCAAGCGGCAGACAAAATATTTTCAGCAAGATGGCTCATGGTGCCGGCTCCTTTGTCAGAAGTGTATTTAGTTATCTGACAAATTGCAAATTTTATAGTGGCTTAAAGGTGTGAGCACGGATAGGAACTCCCTCCACCTACCGAATCTGAAATAAAACTTGATTAATTCATTCGCGAACAACCCCTTGTTTATTCTGAACAAGGAGGCCATAAAGACTTCTTGATGGTCAATTCTAAATTTACAAACAAAGATGGTCGTGAGATCCCCGCGGTTTTCTTCGTCTAGACTTTGTTTTTTGAGACCTTCTTAATGGCTTTATCAAGTATTTTTTCTCTGGAGGAGGAAGCTTCTGTGCAACTCGTATAAATGTGGGTACCGCACGAACCGAGAACATATCAACCAAATACGTATTCTCTAGCCTGACCTGCTATGCATGTGAATACATCGATGTACAAAGGATTGAATCAACCCAAAAACTGCGGTTAAGCGATTCCATTGTTCCTCGTGAACCATCACTCAATAGCAACAAGCCGCTAGCACGCATTATCTATGTCCCACACAATATATTCTGCTTTACAGAACCTGTTTAACGGAATAGCATGAATCATGATTCACTCATTCGCATGCTCAGAAACTGCGTTGCTATTCAATAGCCATGAGTCGCGTCGATTTAAAAAAATTGAGCGGGTTGCCAGGCGTAAATTATTGCAGCTGCATGCGGTAACACTACTACAAGACTTACGTATCCCTCCTGGCAATCAATTGGAAGTACTGAAAGGAGAACGTGATGGGCAATACAGCATTCGGATCAATGACCAGTGGAAGTTATGTTTTGTCTGGAAGGAAGACGGAGCCCACCAAGTTGAAATTGTGGACTACCACTAGGAGGAAAGGGCATGACGGTATTACTTGATGAAATTCACCCAGGAGAGATCTTGTTAGAAGAGTTCATGA
>CAJBQQ010000174.1 GCA_903957805.1 uncultured Pseudomonadota bacterium
AGCGTGGTCCACTAGTTGTTCCACCAACTTGTCACCCAATCCTTCTATATCCATGGCACGCCGTGAAACAAAATGTAGCAAAGCCTGCTTACGTTGCGCTGGACAGAATAGCCCACCAGTACACCGCATTGCGGCCTCACCCGGTAGCCGTACCGCCCTAGCGCCGCATACGGGACAGTGGTCCGGCATGATGAAGTTTCTTGCAGTGCTGGGGCGTCGTTGCATCACCACTGCCACTACCTCGGGAATTACATCTCCTGCACGTCGTACAATTACATGATCGCCGATCATTACATCCTTACGCCCGATTTCATCTTCATTGTGCAGGGTTGCATTAGTCACGGTTACACCACCTACCAGTACCGGCTCTAATCGTGCGACCGGAGTTAGGGCACCGGTTCTGCCAACCTGTACATTGATCCCCAGTAGTTCCGTCACCGCTTCCTGTGCGGGAAACTTATGTGCCAAAGCAAATCGTGGCGCGCGGGAGACAGATCCTAGTCTTTCTTGCTGCACCAGATCATTGACCTTATAAACCACGCCATCGATATCGTAGGGCAACCTTTCACGTATAGTCCCTATCTCATGGTAGTACGCCATTAATCCGGCTGCACCGCTCACCACTCGGCGTTCTTTTGCCACCAGAAAATACAATGACGCAAGATAATCCATCATCTGACTATGTTTATCACAAGGAACATCACTGCCTTCATATGTGCCGACACCATAAGCGAAGAATGTCAACCGACGAGTCGCAGTGATGGCAGGGTCAAGCTGGCGTAGAGAACCCGCTGCAGCGTTACGTGGATTCATAAACTCCTTCTCACCCCTGTCGCGCTGATGTTGGTTAAGCCTCTCAAAATCAGCCTTCAACATCACTACCTCCCCACGCACCTCTAGTGATGTAGCGCCCTGAATACCATCAGTAAAATGTAGCGGGATTGATTTGATGGTGCGCAAATTCACCGTCACATCCTCTCCAGTAAATCCATCACCGCGGGTCGCGCCCGTCACGAGCAGGCCATTTTCGTAACAGAGGCTAACAGCGAGACCATCAAATTTTGGCTCGACAGCATACTCGATTTCGCCCGCTTCCAGACCCTGACACACACGCCGGTCAAACGAAATCACCTCTGTCTCCTCAAACGCATTACTGAGCGAGAGCATTGGGGTCCGATGGATAACTTGGGAGAATTCCTTAAGTGATGCACTGCCTACGCGCTGCGTAGGCGATTCGGGTGTGATTAACTCGGGATAGTGTTGCTCAAGTCGTTGCAACTCGAGGAATAACTGGTCAAACTCGGCATCCGGAACAGTCGGCTCGTCCAGTACGTAATAATAATAGTTATGCCGCTCGATCGTCTCGCGCAGTTTCTGCGCTTGCTGCCAGATATTTTCTGGAATCTCCATTCACGCAAATAGCCTCAATGATATCTCGCCACCAGCAAGAATATTGCGTGCCCTCATCATGTCCTGCATACTGCCCAGATGTTGTTTGATCTTGACGATGCCGCTATCGGTCAAAGAGATGCGGTTATCATCCACCAGCATACCGCCCAAGGTGGTGGAAAAGATCCCAGCAAGATGCATCATCTGATCGAAAACTCTCTCACCGTTCTTCACTCTAGGCACGTCCAGTAGAAATGTAACTCCATGAGTGGTGAGCGTTCGCATGTTATCAGGCAGAAATGGAGCAGAGTCAAAATTGTTGAGCGAGAATAAGACCACGCCACTTTCATCGCGATAGCTAAATGCGCCCCCTGTCTCCAACTTGAGACCCGATGCTTCTGCCAGGGCGCGAATCTTGGTACCGGTGAATGCGCCACCGTCCTTACTGATGATGTTGATACTCACCATCACATCCACTTCTGCACAGAACTGATCAAGCGCCACCGCCTGCGCATGGGCGTGCCGAATATCTGGCAAATCAGCTACCGCATTCATATCAGTAGCAAAATTTTTCACCATGTCGGAAAACTTGGACAGATTCACTTCACTCACAGGACCTGATCGATCAACCATCTGTAGACAGCCCTTCAATTTGGTGTAGCCGCCCCTACCCTCATTTGTTTCTACCGTTATCTCTTCCCACGATGCACTTGAGTCTCTCTGCCCCAGCCAGTATACCGGTTTACCAAAATCGAATTTGCGCAGCAATACCGCAGTCAAGCCTGATGGGGCAATTAATGCGTCGCTCTGAATATTCACAATATAATCAATACCGCCGGCACCACCAGCCTCGATCGCTTTCTGTTCTACCAGTATAGGTATTGCAACCTTGGGAGCAACATCTGCCTGAGGGAACTCTGCCGCTTCACCCACATCTATTCCTTGTTCGGCAATCCCTACACTCGTTTCCGTCTGAAATTCCTGCAATGCTTCCTTGCCGAGTTGGGGCTCTATCCGTCCACCCTCTTCAATACTCTCATCAGGCTCGAGTAGCACATCCTCATGCTTGCGCTCGAATGCCTCTTCAGCGCTGCGACGAAAGCGACGCTGCTGTACCCAGTTGAAGAGAGCCACACCCACTACCACAGCACCCCCTATGACAACCAGACTGATCTGCAGGTCACTCATACCCATCGTATCCATTATGCAACTGCCGCCACATCACTCAACTTGACCGCCTCTTCAATATCTACCGCGACTACTCGCGAGACACCCTGCTCCTGCATGGTGACGCCTATCAACTGCTGCGCCATTTCCATGGTGATTTTATTGTGGCTGATAAAAAGAAACTGGGTCTGACGTGACATTCTCTTCACTAAATCACAGAAACGCACAGTATTGCTGTCATCTAGAGGAGCATCCACCTCATCCAACAGGCAGAAGGGAGCAGGATTGAGTTTAAATAGGGAGAATACAAGCGCTAATGCTGTCAACGCCTTCTCACCACCAGACAACAAATGAATAGAACTATTCTTCTTGCCAGGTGGCTGAGCGATGATCTGTACGCCAGAATCAAGAATCTCCTCACCACTAAGCACCAGCTTAGCCTGTCCGCCACCAAATATAACAGGGAACATCTCGCTCAGATGACTGTTAACCTTGTCGAAAGTTTCCAGTAGGCGTTCACGAGTTTCTCGGTCTATCCGGCGGATAGCATTTTCCAACGTTTCAACTGCTTCTCTCAAATCCTGTAATTGAGCATCAAGATAATTCTTGCGTTCCTGAGAGGCCTGTAACTCATCAAGTGCAGCAAGATTGACCGCCCCGAGGGCAGAAATCTCGGTACTCAGACGATTGATTTCAGTCTGCAGCGCAGTAGGCCGCATTTTCCCGAGAGTCAGCAGTAGCTCTTCCTCATTAGCCTTCGCCTCTTTTAACTGTTCTCCAAACTGACTCTCGGTAATACGTGCCTCCTGCTCCTTAAGTCTCGCCTGACTGATCGACTCCCGTAGTGGGTGCAATTTCTGTTCAGAAGTCATTCGCTCCTGCTCTATCTCCCGCAACTCATTGGCCGCACCTTCCATAACATTTCGCGCTTTTGCGAGACCCATTTCACGCTGCTCACGCAACGTTAACCACTCGTGTAACTGAATATTCATCTGGGCTTCATCAAAACCACCCTGTTCAATCTGTAATTTTTCCAGATTGCTTTTTAATTCAGCAACACTCTCATCGATAGAACGGATGGAATTCTCTACTTCAACAATCTTACTCTGACAAGTTTTTTCATAGAAAGCGGCCTCCTGCATTTCCCTAACCACATCCTGAACTAGTTGCCTTTGAGCATTGAGAGATTGTTCGGACGCTTCCCCCCTCAATTTCTCATCTTGCACTCGTCCCTGTAGAGCGACAATCTCAACTTGATACTCTGCCAACTTGATCTCGGCATCCTGTTTGTGCGAAGCCTCCGCTCCCGTCTGCTGTGCGATCTCTGTCAATTCATCCTCAATCTGACTTCGGCGCTGACTAGCACGTTCGGCCAACTGGTTGAGCTTAAGCATATGTATCTGCAGCTCATGGTGCTGATGCTGAAGTTGCTCATTATCATGACGCAAGCGTGCGATCAATATTTCTAGTTCGCGATAGGCTTCTTCTGCTGCCTTTAGTGATGAGTCTTCTATGGTGAGCGCATTCCTTAGCCCATCCACGTCGATTCCGATCTGAGTTATTTCCCGCTGCCTAGCTAATACTCCATGCAATTGCGAGTCAGGGGCATAGTAAGTAAGGCTATGGCGGGTAAAGATATGACCTTCTCGGGTCACCAGCATCTCTCCACCAGTCAGTCTCATACGCTGAGAGAGAGCATCTTGCACACCGTCAACCACAAATATCCCACTCAGCCATTCATTTAATACAGCTTCTATTTTGGGGTCATCACACGTGAGATACCGCTGCAAGAGTGTCATATCCTTCTCGCCACGCAAATCATCTTCAGCCTGTTCGGGCACTCTAACCGGTTCGAATGCAACCCATCTGCCAGGTGGCAAATCACTCGACCATTCCTGTGCTGTTTCCAATCTCTCAAGCTGGGCACTGTTCAAGCGCTCGCGCAGCACAGCTTCGAGCGCATCTTCCCAGCCCTTTTCAATCTGGATGCTTTGCCACAGACGAGGTGATGCATCCAATTGATGCCTGGTAATCCAGGCGCTCAGACCTTCATTACCTTCGAGCCGATGCTGCAGGCGTTGCAATGCATCAAGCCGTGCCTCCGCCTGGGTAATCTGCTGTCCCAGCAGTTGCACTTTGCGTGCGAACTCTCGCTTATTCCCCTCCGAGTTGGGCAGACACTCTAACGCTTGCGCAAGCTCGTCCTGCTTTTGCTTCAGGTCTGCGGCGACACTCCCGGTTTCGCGCTGCAAGCGGAATAAACCCTCATCATCAGTTTGTGGCAGCAAACCCCGCTCCTCCAGCAGACGCTCGCGACGCAATCCCAATTGCTGCAGTGATTTCTCAGCGTGGACGCGGTGACTCTCTTCAAGCTGTCCACTCTGCTCGACTAGTAGTAGGCTGCGTTGCATTTCCCCCAGTCTCTCCTGGAACGAGCGGAAGACGGACTCCGCTATCGGCAATCTCTCGTTCTCCGTCGCAGCTTTTTGCTTACCGGCTTCATGAGTCAGCTCTGCCTGTGCAAGTTCACCGCGCCAGCGGTTCATACTATCGGTCGCGCTCTCCTTTTGTTCCCCATGGTGCTCAAGCTGGCCCTTTGCTGCTGTAATCTGCAACTCCATCCGCTGACGATTCTCGCGCAGATGTTGTATCTGTTGCTCAATCCGCGCCACTTCCGCATTGGCGGCATACAAATCCCCCTGAGACTGGTGCAGGCTATCGCTGGCAGCGTAATGCTGGGCACGTTTTTCTTCCAGCCGTTTTTCCGCATCACGCAAGCGTGCTGTCTCAGCTTCCAGTTCAATTTCTAATCGTTCAATTTCCTTTCCTGCGCGGATACGCTGAGCTGATGCATCCTGTTTACGTGCAAGCCATAATAGATTCTGAGAGGTATGCAACTGAACTTGCAGCTCCTTAAACTGGGTAGCGACCTTGGCCTGCTCTTCCAAGTGCTGTAACTGCTTCTCCAATTCCTGGCAGATATCATCCACCCTTGTTAAGTTTTCGCGAGTATCGTTCAACCGCAACTCAGTCTCACGACGGCGTTCACGATACTTAGAAACCCCTGCGGCCTCTTCCAGAAATACGCGCAACTCCTCCGGCTTAGCCTCAATGATGCGAGAAATCATTCCCTGCTCGATAATCGCGTAGCCGCGCCCACCTAGACCGGTACCAAGAAAGATATCGGCAATATCACGTCGGCGTACGTGAATATTGTTGATGTAGTAGCTTGATTCACCATCCCGTAGCAGTACTCTCTTGATAGAGATCTCCGCATAGCTTGACCATTGCCCTGCTGCCTTTCCAAGACTGTTATCAAATACCAGTTCGACACTGGCTCGCCCTACCGGCTTGCGATTAGCTGAACCGTTAAAAATCACGTCCTGCATGGACTCGCCACGTAGTGCAGATGCTCTCGATTCACCCAGCACCCAACGTACCGCATCGATTACATTGGACTTACCACAACCATTGGGACCAACAACCCCAACCAGATCACCTGGAACAGAAATATTGGTAGGATCAACGAAGGACTTGAAACCGGCAAGTTTGATATGGGAGAGGCGCAATTTATTGTTTGTTACCAGTTATAATTGGGGAAATCAAAAAATGCCCTATAAAACAACCCTAGGGATGATCATTCTAACCGATTTGACCGAGAGAAGAGAATGCCTAGCCGTCCCGCAAAATATCTGGAAACCTTCCCAAACCCAACCCCTGCAAGGGATTACCATATCCATATGGAGATCCCAGAGTTTACTTGCCTTTGTCCTAAGACCGGACAGCCGGATTTTGCTACTCTGATCCTTGATTACATCCCTGATAAAAAGTGTATTGAACTTAAAAGCCTCAAGCTCTACATTTGGTCTTATCGCAACGAGGGTGCATTTCATGAAGCTGTCACTAACCGCATACTTGATGATCTGACTGCCGCTCTAAAGCCGAGGTATATGCGCCTTACTGCCAAATTCTATGTGCGCGGCGGCATTTTCACTAATATTGTGGCGGAACAACGGAAATCGGGGTGGAAACCGCTAGCAACGGTAGAATTGGGGAAATTCGAGAGCCAATCCAACATACGCTCTTGAATTTGCAGGCCTCTCAGTGCCCTCACAAAAAATCCTTGCGCAACTGAGAGCGGCTGTCTACCATCGATCAAGTTTTTCGTACTGCTAGTTGTCAACCCTATCTAGCAAGGTTTTATCTGAAATCCAAATCTTTGAACAACCTGTAAACTAATAATAATCAATAGCATGCGCATAAAAAACCCGTCAGTTCTCCTAATTATCGGCCTGACGGTCGCTGCCGCAAATTTTTCAGCAAACGCATCAACTCCAACTGATCAAGCCTTTATTGGAGTTGTACCAGTATCCGCGACTGGGTCCAGCGAGGATGACTCCACCTCTGAAAATCTGGCCTTGCCCCTAGTCTTAGGAGGGGTTGTCCTAGCTGCTGATTCCAAACCACCAGCGGATCTGTGGGAACGCATCCGCAACGGTTTCGCCATGCCCCAATTGAATAGCATAGAAGTACGTAATAGCGAGAACTTCTATGCCAGTCGCCCGGAATACATCAATCGCATTGCTGAGCGTAGCAGGCGTTATCTCTTCCATATTGTCGAAGAGGTAGAGCTCCGTGGTATGCCTACCGAAATTGCGCTACTACCGATTATTGAGAGCGCCTTTAATCCCATAGCTTACTCTCGAAGCCATGCAGCTGGTATCTGGCAGTTCATTCCCGCTACCGGCAAGAGGTACGGCCTGCAACAAAACTGGTGGCAGGATGACCGACGCGACATTGTCGCGGCAACAAGCGCCGCACTAGATTACTTACAGAACCTCCACCGCATTTTCGGAGACTGGGAACTGGCTCTGGCCTCGTATAATTGGGGCGAAGGTGCGGTAGGGCGCTCTCTCACAAAGAACCGTATTGTTGGTCTGCCGACGGATTTCAGCAGCATCTCTAAACCCTTCGAAACTCGCCACTACGTCCCCAAGTTGATTGCAATGAGAAATATCATCTCTAATCCAACAGCTTTCGGCATCGTGCTTGAGCCTATTCCTAATCAACCCTACTTTGATAAGGTTGCAACTACCCAACATATCGATGTGAAGCTCGCAGCTAGTCTCGCAGATATCTCACTAGCTGAATTCAACGCACTGAATCCGGCCCACAACCGGCCCGTCATCAACGTCAATGGCTCGCGATCACTCCTCTTGCCGACAGACAAAGTAGCGACCTTCATAGCCAACCTAGAGAACCACGGCAAGCCACTTGTATCGTGGCAAGCCTATCAAGCAAAAAGTGGGGAGACTGCGGAGAGAATCTCAACGCGGCATGAAATCAGTGTGTCGAGACTGAGAGAAGTAAACGGCATTGCAAGACACGGAAAAATAACACTGGGACAAATTCTACTGGTGCCGATTAATGGCGGAGGTATTGGGACGGACATCTCTGCCATACGCAACATGCCCGCAGTGCCCCAAATAAACACAAACGATTCCGCCTACACTGTCAAAAAAGGTGACACTCTCTCCAGCATCGCCCTACGTCATGGCGTCAGCGTAGTGCAGATTCAGTCATGGAACAGTCATACTAAACGCCTAGCCATCGGTCAGAAGCTGGCACTAAAACAAACAATACCCCGGAAGACTATTCTCGCTAAGACACCACTCAAAAAACCTACCTCATCTGCCAAGAGCAACAGTGTGATATTGGCAGATGCCAAAAATTATAAACGCTGATGCGGAGAGCTATTTCGTAATCAATCTTTCAAATTTAGTTCGCACCAGCTCGACACTCCCCTTCAATTCATATAAATGCTGAGAAAACGAGACAGGCAGCTTCAACGTATTCACTCTGTCTTCAATATCAACTAGTTCAGCCCAGTATTTCTCAAAGTCCTGTTTATCGATATTAGCCTGAATTTGGGTCTCTAGAAAACGTAGTTCACCGTAGTACCTGAATAGCTTCCTCTTCACCAACTGGGTATAGATCGCTGGGATAATCTTTGTCAACGGAATGAGTAGTGCAAGCAAAGGGATCAAGACTATCAACATCCGGTTGACAAAAGTAGCCACCCAGAATGGCAGATACTTATCTAGAAGCGGCAGGCCATTCTGATAGAAATTTTCAGCCTGCACACTCAAAGGGAAATCGGAATCGAGACTCGCCGGGAACTCACGTTTCTTATTCAAGAGCCCGGCTCCACCGTGTACCTTCGAGACAATTTTCAGCATCAGATAGACATGCGCCGGATGGACGTCATCACGAACGACCAGGACCGTAGTGGGTGCGAGTAAATTTATATCATGATCCGGAATATTATTCGCTATATCCAAAGAACCTTCTGGCAGAATAAGGTGATGCAGGTAAGGAAATTGTCTAGTATAGGCTTCCGCCTGATCTAGATTCACCAGGCGCAGGTTTGAATCTCTAGAAATTTCGCGGATTAATGCCGACTCAGGCATGTCCACAAAAATCGCTGCATCGACCTCTCCCTTGCGCAACGCATCGGCGGCTGACTGTCCTCCAATGGAAACAAGCTCGGCATTGTCAGCATTAATCCCACTAGAATTCAGAAGGGTCATCGATAAAGACCTGGTCCCGCTCTCATCTTTGCCGATAGCGATCTTGAGACCCTTCAACTTCGATAAATGTGTGATTTCTTTTTTACAACGACAGAAAATCCAGACCGGCTCGTAATACAGACTACCAAGTGAGACCAAGTTTTCCGACCCCTCTGCGCTCGCGACCCCATCCTGAATGAAGGCCATCTGGACACCAGAATCCGAATTCTTTAGCTTCCTGATATCATCATGCATGCCTTTTGATGGATGCAGGTCAAGGTATATTCCGCTTTCTTTTAGGAGTACTTGATAAATGGTGGCGAAAGCCTTGTAGTTACCCTCCTCCATACTGACAGACATCTCAATTCTTTCAGGGGGCGCAGGATCAACATATTTATAGATTATAAAAATACCGATCAGAACCAATAGTAAGGTAGGCAGAAATGCCTGCAGTAGTTCTACCGAAAACTTGGGGGCGACGCCGGAAATATAATTATTTACTTTATTTCTCATTACCGAGAATGCCCATGGTGCAAATCGAGATTGAATCCCTGCCAGTTATTCCTAACCCTTGCAGAAGTAGCAGCGAGATTTAGCTCAGCGATCAACCATTCCCGCGCTTGAAATTAGGTTGATACGTCGCTGGATTAATAGAACTTCTTCTTTATCATTCGATTGCTCTGCTCGACGGATCGCAACACCCAACCATGCGAGCAATGGACGGCGCCATCCCTGATCAGACGCGGTCTGAACCACAATGGTGATGTCCTCAGGTGCCAAGATACCCTTTCGCAGCAGCACCCCAGCAGCAACCAGCCGTGATAATGGATCCTCAATGGCATTAAGTGTCCCACCCGTAACGGTAAGGACTGCACGATGCTGCGCAGGAAGCAGCTCTGTATCTAGTTCAACCCAATTCCCTCCTAGGTAATCGGCATAAGCCCGTTCCTCTGCGGCGGCATCTTGGAGCATCATCTGAAATGGCTCGCAGTTGTTAAATTCAAGACTAGCCACTTGGGCTGCGCAACGCATCAGCTCTGCACGTGCCATCAG
>CAJBQQ010000175.1 GCA_903957805.1 uncultured Pseudomonadota bacterium
CACTCGAATGATGGTGGGGTCAGTTTTTCTAGTGCAGTGGCGGTGACCCCCGTCCCAGAAGAGATATCAACTGACGGTGAGAACCGTCCCAAGATTGCTGTGGCACGAGATGGCACGGTACTGTTGAGCTGGACGCAAGTGCTGCCACAAAGGCACTCAGGGAATATTCGCTTTTCCCGATCCACCGACTCGGGGAAGACATTCTCCTCTCCAATCACATTAAATGACGACGGTCGAATCACCGGCCATCGGTTCGATGCTCTGACGATTGATGGTTCCGGCAGGGTGGTAGTGGCATGGCTAGATGCACGTGATCGTGATGCTGCAAGGGAGCGCGGGGAAAAGTTTTCTGGAACATCGATCTATACCGCGCGGTCTACCGACAATGGCGCAAGTTTCGGCGCTAACCAAAAATTCCAGCAAGGTACCTGTGAGTGCTGCCGAATAGCTCTCACCTGGACCAGTGAAGGTCCGGTCGCGTTCTGGCGCAATATTTTCGGTGTCAATACGCGAGACTTCGCGATTGCCAATCTTGATCAGGGTGGATTACGTCGTGTCACGGATGATGATTGGCAGATCGACGCCTGTCCACATAACGGTGGTGCCATTGCGGTCGATGGAAAGGGTGTCATGCACCTGACCTGGTTCACCAATGGCAGCAAACGCCAGGGACTATTTTACAAATGGATTGATGGAAAACAAGAGTCTCAACCGATGGCTATCGGAAATACAGTAACCCAGCCGAATCATGCATCGGTAGTGGCGGCAGGGAACACGGTCATCCTCACCTGGAGAGAGTTTGATGGGACTGTCTACTCGGTGCAAATGATGCGTTCAAAAGATGGCGGCAGTTCTTGGGCACAGCCGCTGCGTCTGATGACCTCCACCGGAGCAGCGGATTACCCCATACCGCTGGCTGACGACAAGAGGATGTTAGTGGTATGGAATACCGCGGCAGAAGGGATGCGCATCGTGTCATTAGAGGAGAGGGATGCTCACTAGTATCCGGTAAAGAAGCGGAGTCAGCGCTTCCGGAGTGCTTTCCTGGGGTTCAGGGGCTATGTGTTCCAGTTAACAAGAAGTAGCTGACAAGGCCAAGTCATCATCGCTTATAGGGGGCCTGCTTGATGGGCCGACACAGCATCTGGATACTGAGGTTTGTCGCCTCGTAAGATTTGCCATTTAATGGACAGACAAGGAGAGTGAGCTCATTCGCATACTACCCAGTAATGTAAAAAATCATTCAACGCGTGGACTGCTTTTATGGAAGCGCTACAAGCAGCCATCTCCCGATGCTGACATTATTCGTGACCGGGTTTAGGTTGCCGAATGCCTCAGGAAGACAGTTGATACGTTCCGAAAACAAGAATGTGGACGCTTGTCTCAATTGAGGATCTCTCTCTGACGGGTGCAACGCAAATCGAGTGCGCGGAGCTCAAGAAGGGCCAGTTTCCATTCTTACTCAGTAGCCCTGAGGGTATCAGCATCATGGATACAGCAAGAATGAAGCCCGCCGTTTAATTCCCTTAGACTCAAACATCCAACTCTATTTCACGGCAAAAAGACTCGCTGTGACAGCCCTACAGTGCCGCGTCGTCGTTCTTCCTGAACACGGCTAGCTTCACCCCAAAGCCCATCTACATCGCAGACTCTGTCGCTTGAGGAGACGAGGTCTTATTGGTGTAGACATGCTCACTGATCAGCCGGAGTAGGGCGATTTGCCACACTGCCAACTCTCCTTCAAGAGCAATACTCATACTTGTTAAGAAACGACATTAAATGTAGTTGAAATACTATATCGTTCCGTCGTTCTTCCTGAACACGGCTAGTCTCATCCCGCAAAAGCTCATCTACATCACAGCCTTTATCTCTCGAAGAGGAATGGCCTTAATCGGTATAGACATACTCACTGGCCAACTGGGGTGCGACAATTTGCCACATTGACAGCACTCCTTAAGGAGCTAAAATTCAATTTGTTAAAAGAAACATTTATTGTAGTAAAACTACTACATTCTACGGGTAGATATAAAGGAAAAGAACAGATGAAGTTTTGCCCTACAAGGTTACGACAGGCCCTTGGTGTTATGGCTCAGAAGAAGATACGGCTCAGAAATTTGGGAATTATTGGACCGCTAAAAATCATTCAGTCCGTGTTGATGGTTATGCTATGTGCTTCCCCCGTCTGGGCCGCTGAACCAGCGGAATTGGTCAAGAGACCGGCGGTAAAAAAAGCAATCGCCATTGCCCAAGAAGCTAAGTCGATTCAATCCGAGCAAGCCAGCAATCCCATAGCGCCTAATCCAACAACCGTAACAGCCTCTGAAAAAGGGGTTCCGGTTGAAGTGGACTCTGAGGATAAAGTTAAATCTGCAGCAGATAGTGCCCAGCCGATCGTATTCAAGACCATGGTCATTCAGCAGAAGGTCGAGCGTGACACACGTTACACATCGCCGATCGTGCGGATAACGCGAGAGCAGATCGAGCTGCAAAATGCCCAGACCGTAGAAGAGGCGGTCAAGTTCATGCCCAGTTTACAAATTCGCCAACGGTTTCCTGGAGATCCTAACGGTATTATGGCCATTCGTGGCTCGGATATGTTTGCAACTGGACGTAATATGGTTTTTGTAGATGGAATGCCGATCCACAATTTTTTACAGGCCTCTTTCAATGGTGCTCCACGTTGGTCGCTCGTTGGTCCCAATGAAGTTGAAGCGATAGATGTTGTTTATGGTGGTTTTTCTGCAGAGTACAGTGGTAACTCTATGGGCGGCGTGGTGAATATCACCACCCGTATGCCTCAAAAACGAGAGTTCTATACTGAGAGCTCTATCATGATTCAGCCCTACAGCAACCCCTTTGGAAGTGACAAGCAAGTGCTGCTGGGCAACCGTGAGTTCGCATCCTATGGTGACCGATTTAAAGACCGTTTATCGGTTCTGGCATCCTATAACCGTATAGAGAATCAGAGTCAGCCAATGACCTACTTAATAGATAACAGCGGGTTGGGGACCGGGATATCAACCCCAGTTACTGGGGCTTACTTCATTCCTGATACCCGGGGGACGCCTAGCGCAATTTATGGGGATAGCGGGGTCGAGAAACATCACAGCAGCTTATATAAAATCAAACTGGGTCTCGACATCACGCCAACCTTGCTGGCAAGTTTTACTTCAGCATATGAGGTACGTACCAGCACGTCGAGCCCACAGACTTATTTAACTGATGGCTCCGGACAACCGTTTTATACCAATGGCACGCTTAACGCTTCACAGGATGGCTCGAAATTTGATGTCATCAGCAAGAGTTTTGGGCTCAGCGAGAATACACGTGAGACGCTGCAACTTGGAGGCGGTATTAATGGGAAGATTAGCGCAGATTCAAAATGGACCCTTAATTCGAATGTAAGTTCTTTCAATGTACTTAGAGACGAGAGGGGAAACGCTTTCTACGGCATCGGCCAGACGGGCGGCGCAGCCGCAGCACGAGTACTTAATTCTGGCGCAGACGGTCAACTTCAGGCTTTCAATAACTACAATTGGTTCAATGCAGATGCCAAACTCAGTACCAACGAATTATTCAATAGCAAAAAATTATCTCTGTTATATGGATATCACTATGATCAATATAATTTAGGATTCCAGCAATCTAAAATGACAAACTATGCAGGTGGCATCGGCTCTGTTGATGCAACCAAAACAAATACGGGTCAAACATCAACCCACGCTGGTTTTGGACAAGCTGCTTACAGGTTCAGGCCGGGCTGGGACGTTACCGCCGGGGTTCGCTACGAGGACTGGTCGGCATCTAATGGTGTCGTTGGGAGTACCGTGGTACCGGATCGGAATCTCACGGCAACGTCACCTAAAGTCTCATTGGGATATGAGTCTGGAAACTGGAAGTATCGCTACTCGTTCGGGCGTGCTCATCGTTTCCCGGTAATCGCCGAATTGTTTCAGGCGCTCTCAACCCCCCTCTCAATTACGCAGGCGAATGCCAATCTCAAGCCAGAGAACGCAACTCAACATAACTGGTCGGTGGACTACGTCATACCTAGGGGCTATGTTCGTGCGAGTGTTTTCCGCGATGACGTTGAGGATGCTATTCAAAGTGTGAAAACAATCAATAGCGGCGTCACCACCACTGGGTTTCAGAATATCGATAAAACCAGCACCACGGGAGTGGAGCTGATATTTCAGCAAAGCCGCGTGATGAAATCAAAATTTGATTTTAGCGCGAACGGTACTTGGATGAACGTACAAGTAGACCGCCATCATAATACGATCTCCTATACTGATCCGACTGGAACGCCAGGAAATTTTGATCTGACGGGGAAGCAAATCATTCGGCTGCCGCATTACCGTGCAAACTACTTTCTCACCTACAATGCCACCAATGTCTGGGACTTATCAATTGCCGGGCGTTTCATCTCAGATTCATTCACCGACCAAGATAACAAAGATTATAAGAATAATGTTTATGGCGCCGTCAGCGGATACCATTTTATGGACTTCAAGACTAACTACCGATTTAAAATAAAAGATACCGTTAATAGTAGGGTCTCAGTCGGAATCAATAATTTAACGGGAGAGCAAGCGTGGATTGTTCATCCCTATCCTCAGCGCATGTTCTTTGCTGAAGTCGCATTTAGTTTTTAAAACCATCATTGCTACCATCTGAAGGGAGTAAGGTGCAAATCCGGTGAGCTGGTAACTTGAATCGAAAGGTGGCCTTGGTAATACTTTATAGCTACAGAGGATGAGCAATATGAAACTCTTTGAAGAGATATCGAGTCCCCGTGAGATCAGACAAAAGCTGGGTCTTAATCAACTTGAGTTCTGGAGTAAGGTTGGGGTTACCAAGAGCGGTGGCTCTCGATATGAGAGCGGGCGCAACATGCCTCGGTCGGCGAGGGAGCTTGTCAGACTGGTGCACATTGAACAGGTTGATCTGACAAAAATCAGGAAGGATGACCTGATCGTGGCTGAACGGTTGAAAGTCGAGAACCCAGACCTATACGAAAACTTAAAAAACTCCGCAGAGGTGATGTAGCCTATAGACTATTGTCCATCGGTCTTGGTTGACTCGTGTTGGGCAGCCACTGCAGCCGATCAATGGGCCTGAGATTACTTAACTAAGAGCCACATCAATAATCGGTTCAAAGTAAAAGTAACTCGTCATAACGAAAGTATTGAAGAAAAAAAGGAGTCTTCGGATCTCGTTTATTTCTTGCGAAGAATGCCTCGAATAGTCCGCCACGATTGCCGTCACCTTCTGGATTTGATGGTAATGGAGCTCAATCTCAAGAAACTGTACGGCCTATTCTCATCTGGGTAGTCATATCCAGTGTCGTTGCGTTGTCTTGAAGCTGTGGCCCAATTAATCTGTCCTCAACTCTGGGTCAGTTCTACATAAAACCCTTCGTTTCAACTCTGAGTCTGAATCCGTTCCGGCAGATCCTGTGATCTCAATAAATAAATTTTCCGGTACGATATCAATTTCAGGGTGTCCTTCAAACCTTCCATTCACTTGATTGATAGAATCCATTCTGCCATTGCCTTGGCATCTTTGAGCTGAACACGCATATGCGTTGATCGCATATTCGACAACATTGAAGTGCCCTCCATATCAATTCCTTGGGGCTGATAACTGTTAAATGTCCCGCTGTAAATTGTATCTGTCAACTTTTCAAGTGGCCGTTTATCCTTAGAATACTCCCTTGAAATGTCTCGAAATGTTGGTCCGATATCTTTACCGTCGATTTTATGGCATCCTAAACATTCGTTTGGCATAACATTTCCGCTGAACAGAGCAAGTAACGATGCCGCGATATAAATTCTTTTCATATAACGCTTCCGGTAAATTGACGGGAGAATTTTGTCATTTATATGCGGAATAAGATGTCGTTAAATGGATTCATTGTTTGTAGTTGTTTCGTTACGCATGTGTTGCATCTGACGACCATTCCAACAAAAGGAACCAGACCCACAGATAGTGAGTGACCCCACTGAGATGAGGAGAGAGGTCTTTTCCTGCAAGGGGGTTTAGAGATTAAAGCTACCCCAAGATATGGGGCGGCCGTGCTGATTCAACTGTTATTGGAAGATTCAATTGGGACCAAGGAAGATCAAGGTGTTGCTAGTCGATGACCACGCAATTGTCCGTTATGGAATACGGATGATGATCGGTACGGTGGACGATATCGATGTAACCGGTGAGGCGGGAAGCGCAGCCGAGGCCTTGTGCCTACTTCAGGAGAAGAGCTTCGATCTTGCATTAATCGATATCGAGCTACCCGATAGCAGCGGTCTTGACTTCCTGAAGACCCTGCGTAAAAAACACCCTGGACTAATTATCCTGATGCTGAGCATGCATTCAGAAGAGATTTATGCTGAGAGGTCCTTAAAGTGCGGCGCCTCTGGATACCTCTCCAAGGGTTGTTCGATCGAAGTCCTGATCTCGGCGATTCGTAAGGTAGCGGCAGGGGGTAGGTATGCCAGCCCCGAATTAACTGAAGCATTAGTTCAATCAATCGGAGGCAAGACTCTGTCATCTCATACAGACCTATCCGACCGCGAGCTTGAGGTATTGAAGGAGCTGGCTAAAGGATTCTCTCTTACAGATATTGCCACTAAACTACAACTCAGCTCAAATACCATCTCGACCTATCGAGTCCGCGTCTTAGATAAGTTGGGCCTCAAAGGCAATGCTGCGCTCACTCGCTACGCGATAGAAAATAGACTGCTTTCCTGACTGGACTCGAGTTCGTTCTCCTGGGTCGGTTGAGTGAGTGCAGAGTCTGATCGGAGCGCAAAATCTCAACTGCCATCTAGTGTGGACGGGACCCGGTGGTGAGCAACGCCCCAAGAGATTTTGAAATCAGTAGGTGTTAGTCTGCATGTTGCGGCATTCCGATGGCTTCTAACAGCTCCGTATTACAGATGGGGATGGAAGTGAAATAGCGGCAGTCAGCATTCGCCTCAGTGGAAAGAGGAGTCGAGTGATTGACGAAAGCAAGTTTCCAAGGAGTGTAATAGGGTCTTGCTTGTTACCCCTGCGGTTACTAAGCGCCAGGGGTGCGACAATTTGCCACATTCCCAAAATGCATAACCTGAACTATGATCGCCCCAGAATTTTTAATGGGGCATCGGTATGTGGGCTAAAAGTGTCGTAGCTATTTTGTTTTTGGGCATCTCGATGACGGTGATCGCGGCCCACGGTGACCCCTCTGCAACAAATAACCAAACTGCAAATCAGAAAACAGCAAAGTCGACACTCGCGGTGGGCATCGCGATTGGTGGCGACGGTCGGTTATGGCTGGCACGGGTCGAGAATCAGCGTCTACTGGTCTCGCACTCGCACGATGGTGGGGTCAAATTCCACCGCACGGTGGTGGTAACTCCTGAGCCTGAAGATATTGTGGCTGACGGAGAGAACCGTCCCAAGATTGCAGTGGCGAAGGATGGCACAGTAATCCTAAGCTGGACGCAAGCTCTTCCGAAAGGTCATGCAGGCAATATTCGCTTCGCCCGGTCCACCGATTCAGGGAAGACCTTCTCCTCACCAATCACATTAAACGATGATGGTCGAATCACCGGTCATCGGTTCGATGCTCTGACGATTGATGGTTCCGGCAGGGTGGTGGTGGCATGGCTAGACGCACGTGATCGTGATGCTGCGAGGGAACGGGGTGAGAAGTTTTCTGGTACGTCGATCTACATTGCCCAGTCTAGTAACAATGGTGCAAGTTTTTCAGCAAACCAAAGGTTTCAGCAGCATACCTGCGAGTGCTGCCGGATTGCGCTGACCTGGACCAATGAAGGGCCTGTTGCGCTCTGGCGGAATATTTTTGGTGCCAATACTCGAGACTTCGCAATAGCAAATATAGACCAGGGGGGGGTGCGTCGCATCACGGATGATGACTGGCAGATCGATGCCTGTCCACATAACGGCGGCGGTATCGCAGCAAATGGACAAGGCCTTCTGCACCTGACCTGGTTCACCAACGGCAGTAAACGTCAGGGCCTCTTTTACAAGTATATCGATGGTGACCGGGAGTCTCAGCCTCTGGCCATCGGAAATCCAGCGAACCAAGCAAGTCATGCCACGGTAGCAGCAATGGGCGATACGGTCGTCCTTACCTGGAGGGAGTTTAATGGACAGTCCTACCTCGTGCAAATGATGCGCTCGAATGATGGCGGCAACTCCTGGGGTGAGCCACAGCGCTTGATGGAGACTAACGGGGCAGCGGATTATCCCATCCCATTGATAAGTAATAAGCAGGTTCTGGTGGTGTGGAATACGGCGACTGAAGGGTTGCGTGTTCTGCCACTTGATCGGATTTCAACAGTCAAAGCAAACAATTAAACACATCCTCTGATAACAGGAGAATTTAGTATGACCTCAAAATTAAGACCCATTCCATCCGCATTAGCGGGCCTACTGACCGCTTCAATTATATTGATTCCTGGAGTGGGAGCGGCAAATGAACCTGTCGCTTCGGAGGTGGGCAGCGGAACTTCACTGGCGAGGTATTCTGAGCCAGAGGGGGCCGTGTCTCGACGCCTAGGTTGGATGAAGAGATGGTTCGAGCCCGCAAAAAAAGAGATTAATACCCATCAGCTCGGGACAGATAAAACCCTCTCCAATGTCTCCGAACAGACACAATCGCCAGAAGACGAAGGACGACTCTCAGCGGCAGGCGGCATTGCCAGTAAAAATAAAATCGTTCTAGCTGCAAATGAGTCTGCTGTGACAATGCCGGCCTTGGTAATAAAAGGAGAAAAGGTTGCGCCTCTCAAGTTTCAATCGGATAAGGATCGATACCGTCTACCGCAGACAACAGAGAGCATCACAAGAGAGAGGATGAACGAGACGATTAACATGACGGGTGCAGAGGACGCGATCAAGTATATGCCCTCGATTCAGGTGCGTCAGCGTTATATCGGCGACACTAACGCGCCTGTCGGGACGCGCACCTCTGGAATGGCCTCCAGTGCTCGCACACTGATTTACGCTGACGGAGTCCTCATCTCCTCTCTGCTTGGGAACAACAATGGCAATACAGGCTCGCCTCGGTGGCAGTTAATAGCGCCTGGTGAGATCGAGCGCATTGATGTGATGTACGGGCCCTTTTCTGCGATGTATGCGGGGAACTCAATCGGTGGCGTAATCAACATCACAACAAAGATGCCAGAAAAATTCGAGGTCAGAGCGGAGGCTCAG
>CAJBQQ010000176.1 GCA_903957805.1 uncultured Pseudomonadota bacterium
CACATCCGGTGCAGCCCTTTCGAGTCGGTCGACACGGCAGGGGAGGGTCCTGACAGCGATATCCTTGATGGCACTGATCTCGCGTGATTCGATGACGAGTTCGCAGAGTGGTAGTGCGCAGCAGAATAAAGCCATCCCGGTAGCCTTCTCGATCTCTGTCAGGGTATCTCTGCTATGACTGCCGAAGTCAACCTTTCCCTGTATGATTTTACCTTTGCAGCTACCGCAAGCACCATCTCGGCATCCATAGGGGAGCGGGAACCCCTGTCTTAATGCAGCCTGCAGCACAGTCTCACCGGGTTCTGCGGTGAAGATATGGCCACTCGGTTGGATGGTGATTTTGTACGACATGGGTTTATATATGTTTAGTCAGTGTAATGGGCAGTTAATCAGATAGATCTGAATGAAGAGAACACTCTTAATTATTGGATGTGGCGATATTGCCTTGCGAGCGTCATCGCTGTTAAGGGATCACTACCGTCTGGTCGGTCTGTCTCGACGGACAGAGGGCCTCGATCAACTCCGCTCTCACGGAATCATGCCCATCCTTGGCGATCTCGATAATCCCAATAGCCTCTCCAAGATCGCGGGAGTCGCTCATGCGGTACTCCATCTTGCCCCCCCACCTGATCGTGGAACTCGAGATACCCGGACTGCTCATCTCCTGACAGCACTGACCAAGCAATCCAGATCATTGGGTCGGATGTTACCACAACAGCTAGTCTACATCAGCACCAGCGGGGTATATGGAGACTGCGGTGGAGCCCTGATCGATGAGAGTCATCCTGTTAATCCACAGTCCGATCGTGCCATAAGAAGGGTCGATGCGGAGAGTCAGTTACGAGGGTGGGGTCGGCGTAACCGAGTGAATGTCTCGATCTTACGAGTGCCTGGAATCTATGCGGCCGATCGATTGCCACTAGCCCGTCTACGAGAGGGGGTGGCTGCACTGATACCGGATGAGGATAGCTATACCAATCACATCCATGCCGATGATCTTGCGGCAAGCACGGTTGCGGCATTGAGATATGGAAGGCCGGGCAGGGTTTACCATATCTGCGATGACTCGGATCTGAAGATGGGTGAATACTTTGATCTGGTGGCGGATCATTTTGGACTTCCCCATCCACCACGCATTCCGCGGGCCGAGGCTCAGGGGCGGATATCACCCGGAATGCTCTCATTCATGAGAGAGTCACGACGTCTGACCAATACCCGAATGAAGAATGAATTGCATCTGAATCTACACTACCCAACCGTATCCGACGCATTGGCTCTGATCCCAGCAAGTCACTCGGAAAGCAGGTAAAATCTTGAGTCATGATCCAATTGCTAATAGTCGCCCGATAGTCAGTCCGATGGATCCTGTCATCATCATGACCAATTTCCCAGACCGGGTGAGCGCTCTGGCACTTGCTAAAGAGTTGGTTGATCAGAGGTTGGCTGCGTGCGTTAATGTTCTGTCTGAATGCAGCTCCGTCTACCGATGGAAGAATGAGATCGAGCATGCAGATGAGGTGCCGGTACTGATCAAGACACTCTCCCAGAACTATCCTCAGGTCGAGAGTCTGGTGAGGAGGATGCACCCCTACGAACTCCCGGAGATTATTGCTGTCCCAGTAGTTGAAGGTTTCCTAGGGTATATGCAATGGATCGCTGACGAGTGCATGCCACCCCCAGATAAAACATGAAAAGAATCGCACCCATGTCCACGTACCTGACACGTTATCTATCGATGCTGATGTGCGTCATCAGCATGAATGCATTCGGTCAGGAGGGTAAGTCCTTTAATCTGATGTCCGGTCTTCAGCAGCTCGGTGCAAATCTGGGTCAGATTGAGGAGGAGTTGCTGCCGCCTGATCAGGCCTTTAAGCTAACGGTCAGGGTTCGTGATGCGGATACGCTGATCGCGGACTTTGTTCCAGCAAAAAATTATTACCTCTACCGAGACAAGGTCGCATTTAAGTCTCAGGATGCCAATACCCTCATTCAGGGGATCTCTCTCCCGAGGGGGGAGATGAAGAGTGATGTCACCTTCGGACAGGTCGAGGTATTTCATAAGCCCTTCCAGGCCATCATCTCCCTCAAGAGAGACCCCTCCTCAACCAATCAACTGACCCTTGCTGCGAGCTACCAGGGTTGCAATGAGCCGATCGGTGTCTGCTATGCACCCATCAGCAAATTACTTGAATTGACGCTGCCGGCGGCTCGTGCCGTGGTCGGACCGGTGGCAGAGGCCGTGAGTAATAACGCGAACGCTGCCAGGACCAGTGCATCTGATGAGCTGTTTCAATCACCCGCTCAATCTGTGGGGATTGAGACTGAATCAAACAGGATCGAACAGATGTTTGAGAGTGGTAACTTCTGGCTCATCCTGACCGGATTCTTTGGGATCGGTTTACTGCTCTCGTTCACTCCGTGCGTATTTCCGATGTTCCCCATCCTGTCCGGGATCATCGCGAACCGGGGTCACCACATCACCAAGACTCACGGATTCATCTTAGCCCTGTCGTATGTCATGGGGATGGCGCTGACCTATGCTGCGGCGGGGGTCGCGGCCGGGCTCTCGGGTGCGATGCTCTCAGCAACACTCCAGAATGGATGGGTGCTCGGAACCTTTGCGCTGACATTCGTTGTCCTTGCGTTCTCCATGTTTGGTTTCTATGAGTTGCAACTACCGGGCTTTCTTCAGAGCAAA
>CAJBQQ010000177.1 GCA_903957805.1 uncultured Pseudomonadota bacterium
GAGTTGCATCTCGCCGATCGCTACGCCGATGTTCTTCTCACCGAAGTCGAATGCCATCACTGTCCCCATAGGAGTTATATGAGCCCTAGATGTCGAGAGCTGATAGACCGTATTCCCCATGAGACAGTCGTTCAACGATGAGTACAGTCTTCACGAATGACCTACCTCATCGGATAGGCTGGAGAAGTTAATTCCCAGTAAATCCATCGCTGCAGCCAACCGTTTTTCTGGCGGTAGTTCGAACATAATGCTGGGTGATGCTGGCACGGTGAGCCAAGCATTCTGGGCTAGCTCGTATTCAAGTTGGCCAGGCGCCCAGCCAGAGTACCCCAACGTCACTAGCGCCTGTCTGGGGCCTTTCCCCCCTGCGATTGCCTGCAGGATGTCAAGCGAAGTAGTAAGGCTCACCTCTTCATTTACGGTCATGGTGGATTGCCAGCCATCAACTGGGTGATGTAATACGAAACCGCGGTCAAGCTGCACTGGTCCGCCAAATAGAACGGGTAAGCCTCTGAGGGAAGGGTTATTAAAGGGGATGCCAAGCTCATCAAACATGGATTCCAACATCAGGTCAGTGGGCCGGTTGACTACCAATCCGAGTGCGCCTTGTTCGTTGTGTTCGCAGATATAGGTGAGAGTCTTAGAAAATGAAGGATCTTCCATGGCGGGCATGGCGATCAGAAAATGGTGAGTCAGATTGATGCTTTGCATGGACGAGTTGAATGCATGTTTGCTATTTTAGACTGGTTACCGTTTCTTCACAATTTCTAAGGGGAATCTGATCGCTAAGCCAAGATTGTAGCGCCTAACTTTGGGCTACACCCAGCCGGACTATCTTTTTATTGTAGGATGGATTGTTTCGGTTGCTGCTCCTTCGAGCTGAGTTTATCTGATCTTTTCATAAGAACGAGTACAAATAAAAGCCCCCGGGTTTGAGTCGGGGGCTTTTATGGACGACATTTCTCAGTGGGAGGGTCGCCAGCCAGGCATTCTCGTCCTGGCTTTTGTGAGCGGCATCTACTGTGGTCGACTTGTTCTATTTAGCAGGGGCAACCTTTTTTAGCACGGTGGGGCCTGAAATTGTGATATCCCGGCGAAGTTGTTCCATATCGACAGTCTTATTATTGACACCATCGACTCTTTCTATATGTTCAGTCGACTTGAAGCTGCCGGCCTTGTTGCGATATTCAATGATCGCTTTGGCCTTGCTGGAGGTGATACCCGAATTTTTCAGGGTTTCAAGCTCAGCCTGGGTGGCGGTGTTGATGTTTACATATGCGTAGGCGCTGCCGGTAAATGCGAACAGTGTTGCAATAATCATAAATAAATTTTTCATGGTTTCTCCCCTTAAGTTTAAATTGGATAACTAGATCACAATAACACAAAATTACTTTGATACTACAAGTCAATAAAAATGATATTGGGCTATCTGAATCGTTGGCCAAGCCGGGTGGTTGATAATGTCAGACTGGGAAGTCTTGTGGTTACGTTCAGGCCACCTTCTAAAGCGCTCGAGGGATAGCCTTAGAAGCTTTTTCAGTATAGCCCTGGCCCTAGGGAAGGCAACTCTAGGGGGTGGATCGTTTGATGCGTTATCCATATCCAACCTTCCAGCAGGATAAAGTGGCGTTATCCGCGCGACTTAAGCTCGCCCATAAGAGCCGCGGGTAGGTCAGCCAGCTGATATTTTCCGCTCATTACTGCGGCAGAGAGGATATTCAGGGTCTGGCTTTCTAATAGCTTAACGATCTCTTGCTTGATGGGATACCACTGCTTATGCATCGGGCAGGGTGCCTTGTCATTGCAAATCTTAAGTCCTAATACGCAGTCC
>CAJBQQ010000178.1 GCA_903957805.1 uncultured Pseudomonadota bacterium
ACCACAAGATCGAAGCTGGGATGCCGGAATCATTCAATGTGCTCGTTAAAGAAATCCGTTCGCTAGCATTGGATATCGATTTAGATCGGCATTAACAATTTTTTGCTACAGTGAAATAAAAGCTAAAAATTTATATTTCGGAAAAATTCACCGAAATAATTTATATCGATACCTGATTAACAGGAGTGAAAAATGAAAGCACTGCTCGATTTATTTAAACAGGTTACCCAGAAAGAAGAGTTCGACTCAATCAAGGTCGGCCTCGCGTCACCTGAGAAAATCCGTTCATGGTCTTATGGTGAAGTAAAGAAACCAGAAACAATTAATTATCGTACATTCAAACCAGAACGAGACGGGCTTTTCTGTGCCAAAATTTTCGGTCCAGTAAAAGATTACGAATGTTTGTGTGGGAAATATAAACGACTAAAGCACCGCGGAGTAATCTGCGAGAAATGCGGGGTCGAAGTTACGCTGTCCAAGGTACGGCGGGAACGTATGGGGCACATAGAGCTAGCCTCACCAGTGGCCCATATCTGGTTTCTAAAGTCATTGCCGTCGCGGTTGGGCATCGTGTTAGATATGACATTGCGTGATATCGAGAGGGTGCTTTATTTCGAAGCTTTTGTGGTGACAGATCCTGGCATGACACCGTTGGCACGGTGCCAACTACTTACTGATGACGATTACCGTGCAAAAACGGAAGAGTATGGAGATGACTTCCGTGCAAGCATGGGTGCAGAAGGAATTCGAGATTTATTAGCCAATATAAACATCCGCTCGGAGATCGACAGCTTGCGCAGCGAGATGGCGACGACCGGCTCCGAAACCAAGATGAAGAAGATCTCTAAGCGCCTGAAGGTGCTGGAGGCATTCAATAAATCAGGTATTAAGCCAGAATGGATGGTGCTGGCAGTCTTGCCGGTATTGCCACCAGAACTGCGACCATTGGTACCGTTAGATGGTGGCCGTTTTGCCACTTCTGACTTGAATGATTTATATCGTAGAGTCATCAATCGGAACAATCGTTTGAAACGGTTGTTGGAGTTGAAAGCACCTGAAATCATTGTGCGTAATGAGAAACGCATGCTTCAAGAAGCGGTAGACTCATTGTTGGATAACGGGCGTCGCGGCAAGGCAATGACAGGTGCCAATAAGCGGCCACTAAAATCTCTCGCCGATATGATCAAGGGCAAGGGTGGACGTTTCCGACAGAACTTGCTTGGTAAGCGTGTGGATTACTCTGGCCGTTCAGTGATCGTGGTCGGTCCACAGCTTAAGCTCCATCAATGCGGACTACCAAAAAAGATGGCACTGGAACTGTTTAAGCCATTCATTTTTAATAAATTAGAAATAATGGGCATTGCCAGCACAATCAAGGCAGCCAAGCGGGAAGTAGAGAATGAAACGCCAATTGTCTGGGATATATTGGAAGACGTAATTCGTGAGCACCCGGTAATGTTAAATAGAGCGCCAACGTTACATCGATTGGGTATCCAAGCATTCGAACCGGTGCTGATTGAGGGTAAGGCGATTCAGTTGCATCCGCTGGTATGTGCAGCATTCAATGCTGACTTCGATGGCGATCAAATGGCAGTACACGTGCCATTATCGCTGGAAGCGCAAATGGAATGTCGCACACTGATGTTGTCAAGCAATAACATTCTTTCGCCTGCTAATGGCGAACCAATTATCGTGCCATCGCAAGATATCGTGCTGGGTTTGTATTACACCACACGTGAGAGGGTGAGTGCGCGTGGTGAGGGGATGATGTTCGCAAATATTAGCGAACTATCCCGTGCCTATGAGAGCAGGATGGTAGAACTGAATGCCAAGATACTCGTACGGATTAAGGAGGTTGAAGTAGACGCAGAGGGCGGACGTCGTGAAGTAACTACACGTTATGACACTACTGTCGGACGTGCGCTGCTATCTGCAATCTTGCCGGCTGGTTTGCCATTCCCATTAATTAATAAAGCGCTCAAGAAGAAAGAGATATCTAAGCTTATTAATGCTAGTTTCCGTCGTTGTGGATTGCGTGAGACAGTAATCTTTGCGGATAAATTGATGTATTCAGGCTTCACCTACGCTACCCGTGCAGGCATATCAATCTGTGTGGATGACATGCTCACTCCACCACAGAAAAACGATATTATTGGCGCAGCTGAGAATGAGGTTCAGGAGATTGAGGCTCAGTACACTTCAGGTTTGGTGACTCAAGGTGAACGCTACAATAAGGTAGTGGATATCTGGGGACGTGCAGGGGATCAAGTAGCTAAGGCGATGATGGACCAGCTCGGGGTTGAGCTTGTAATTGATCCGCTGACCGGCGAAGCAAAAAAAGATAAAAAAGGGAAACCAGTAACGCAAGAATCATTCAACTCGATATATATGATGGCAGACTCAGGCGCACGAGGGTCTGCTGCCCAGATACGTCAACTCGCAGGGATGCGAGGACTGATGGCCAAGCCCGATGGGTCGATCATTGAGACGCCTATTACTGCAAATTTCCGCGAAGGGTTAAATGTCTTACAGTACTTTATATCGACTCACGGTGCGCGTAAAGGTCTTGCAGATACGGCATTAAAAACCGCAAATTCAGGTTACTTGACCCGTCGTTTAGTTGATGTAACACAGGATCTGGTGGTAACGGAAGATGATTGTGGAACCAGTAACGGCGCAGTATTGAAAGCACTGGTCGAGGGTGGTGAAGTAATCGAAGCTTTGCGTGAAAGAGCACTAGGTCGAGTAGCAGCGAATGATGTCGTCAATCCGGATGACCAGTCAGTAGTGTATCCAGCTGGCGCTCTATTGGACGAGGACGCGGTGGATGCAATCGAGTCAATGGGGATTGATGAAGTAAAAGTTCGCACGCCACTGACATGCGAAACTCGGTATGGGCTGTGCGCCAAATGTTACGGACGTGATCTGGGACGCGGAACACCCGTTAATGTGGGAGAGGCTGTTGGGGTTATTGCCGCTCAATCTATCGGCGAGCCCGGTACACAGCTAACCATGCGTACATTCCACATCGGTGGCGCAGCATCACGAACTGCGGTAGCTAGCCAGGTCGAGAGCAAGTCAAATGGAGCGGTTCGTTATTCACCCACAATGCGTTATGTAATTAATTCTCGTAAAGAATTAATCGCTATTTCTCGTAGTGGTGAAGTGGTCATACAAGATGATGTAGGGCGCGAACGTGAGCGTCATAGGATTCCCTATGGTGCGACCATGCTGGTGCCTGATGGAGAGGTGGTGAAAGCTGGGAAGGTGCTCGCGGCATGGGATCCTCATACCCGTCCAATCATTACTGAGTACACCGGCAAAGTACGATTCGAGAATGTTGAGGAAGGTGTGACGGTCGCTAAGCAGATTGATGAAGTGACAGGTCTATCCACCTTAGTAGTTATCGATCCAAAACGTCGTGGAGTGTCACAGGCTAAAGGATTGCGTCCACTGGTGAAACTATTGGATGAGCAAGGCAATGAAGTAAAGATCGCTGCTGGAAATTTATCCGTCAGCATTACATTCCAGGTGGGATGTATCATAACGGTCCGAGACGGACAGCAGGTCAATGTAGGGGAGGTGTTGGCGAGAATACCGCAAGAAAGCTCTAAAACACGTGACATTACAGGTGGCCTTCCCCGTGTAGCGGAACTATTCGAAGCGCGCTCTCCGAAGGATGCAGGTGTTCTTGCCGAAGTGACTGGGATCGTATCCTTCGGTAAAGATACTAAAGGAAAGCAGCGGCTAGTAATTACAGATCTGGATGAAGTTGCTCATGAGTACCTAATTTCAAAAGAGAAGCACGTGACAGCGCATGATGGTCAGGTGGTGAATAAAGGGGAAAGTATTGTTGATGGTCCGGCTGACCCACACGATATTCTACGTCTTCTCGGAGTTGAGGCGCTGGCACGATACATCACAGACGAAGTTCAGGATGTATACCGGCTTCAGGGCGTAAAGATAAATGACAAGCATATCGAAGTAATTGTACGGCAGATGTTACGTCGTGTTCATGTCGTCAATGCTGGAGATACCCGCTTCATCACCGGTGAGCAGGTGGAACGCGCAGATCTGCTTGTAGAGAATGAGCGGATGTTGGCTGAGGGGAAACAAGTAGCAGTCTATGACTTCACGCTTCTGGGTATTACCAAGGCATCCCTTTCTACCGATTCATTTATTTCTGCAGCATCCTTCCAAGAGACTACGCGAGTGCTGACTGAGGCTGCGATTATGGGTAAGAAGGATGATTTGAGAGGGCTTAAGGAAAATGTCATTGTTGGACGACTCATTCCTGCTGGTACAGGTTTAGCCTTCCACAATGCGCGTAAGAAGCAGAGGGCGATGTCGGAAGGCGGCTTTGCTGAAGACAAGGGATTGAGCGAGGTAGGAGAAATTCAGAGCAGCGAAGCGTAACTAGTAACTAATAAGTTAGTGAGCTCACTCGTTGAAACTGTAGACTTTTACTTTTAACTACAGTTTCAACGAGTGGCTAAATAACCGTCAGCAAGATATAGAAATAATCTGACCAATGAATCTACTGCGTCAGAATCTCTAGGGTATATTTTCTACCAAGTCATTCTCCACCAAGGCCGACCATCCGTAACGGGTGAGTCTGCAAGGTATTGGCTGTTGGGGAAGTTCTTCCTCATCACGCGGTCCGCATCATCCCTCAGATCAGTCATCTCGAGTGCATTGTAAGCCTTTACCATGATGGCGAGGGCCTCCTCCGTGGCGGGAGTCTGGGGATAGTCCTTTAAAGCAACCTGCGCCCGATTCACTGCCGCGACATAGGCTCCGCGCCTCATGTAATAACGAGCCACATGGACCTCAAGCATGGCCACCATGTTGACTAGGTACTTCATCCGGAGAACTGCATCGGGGCTATACTTGCTATTTGGGAACCGTGTCACCAGTTCCTTAAAATTCTCAAATGACTCGCGCGAGGCCTTCGGGTCACGCTCACTCATATCCTGACCGCTGATCATCTCAGTTATGATACCCATCAATCCAAGGTCGTCATTGAAATTAGCCAACCCTCTGAGATAATAGGCATAATCCACATTAGCATGGTTTGGATGAAGCTTTATGAATCGGTCGGCGGCGGCGATGGCAGAGGCCTTCTCGTTATCCTTGTAGTGGGCATAGGCCACTTCGAGTTGTGTCTGCTGAGCATATCTCCCATAAGGGTACCTCGCCTCCAACGACTCAAATAGCTTGATTGCTGCTGCGAAGTTGCCATCATTGAGTTCGGCCTTGGCTTCAGAATAGAACTTGCTTGCAGACCAATTTTTTTGATCTTCCCGGTCAGTACTCTTTGGCAGGAGGCCACATGACGATAACAGCAACAGTAAGATTAAAGCTAAACTACGCGGCATGTTGAACTCTGTGTGAACTATGAGGAAAACGACAATAAATCCGTTGTTCATTATAACGCAAACAACTGAATGCTCGAATTGGTAGAGAATTCCATCGACCTAACAGTTCCCGTTATCTGTGCAGGGCTTCGACTCGATCAGACGTTGGCACGATTGATGCCCGAACAGTCGCGTAGCCGTTTACAGTCCTGGATCTTGGGGGGGCAGGTCATCGTAGATGGACTGGGTGCGAGCCCCAAGCAAAAAATGTGGGGCGGTGAGAGGGTTCAGATTACCCCTCAACAAGATCATTCTGGGCAGAAGTATTCATCCGAAGATATCCCTCTCAACATTCTCCACGAGGATGATACGATTATCATCGTAAACAAGCCCGCCGGTTTGGTGGTTCATCCTGGCAGTGGAAACTGGAGCGGAACTCTTCTGAATGCTCTTCTGCATCATTACCCAGTCTTGGCGGGGCTCCCACGAGCTGGCATCGTTCACAGATTGGATAAAGATACCACCGGACTGATGGTGGTCGCGAAGACCCATGAATCCCAGACCAGTCTGGTTCGACAACTGCAAAGTCACAGCGTGAAGCGTGACTACCTGGCCTTGGTCCAAGGGCAGGTCTCGCACGATGGATTAGTAGACGCACCTGTGGGTCGACATCCAGTGAATCGAACCAAGATGTCTGTATCGCATAGTGGTAAAGAAGCACGTACTCACTACCGGGTGATCGATCAGTTAGGCAGTTGTACTCTTCTCCTGTGCAGCCTTGAGACCGGACGAACACACCAGATACGG
>CAJBQQ010000179.1 GCA_903957805.1 uncultured Pseudomonadota bacterium
CAGCAAAAGTTGAATCTGCATAAACCTGAAACAGTAGGCCAAGCATCGCGTATTTCAGGTATGACGCCGGCAGCCGTTTCTTTATTATTAGTGCACCTTAAGCGCGGATTTTCCGTCACGGACAAAAAGAAAACTGCATGAGTCTAATGCAACTGTTATCAGATGGGCTTGGAGAGATAGGGATCGAGGTTTCAGATCAAGAGCAAACGCGATTGATGCAGTATTTGGACCTGATCAAAAAGTGGAACCAGATATATAACCTGACGGCTGTTCGCGACACTGAGACAATGATGACTAGGCATCTATTAGATAGTCTGTCAGTCCTTCCGCATATTGCCGGGCCTAGCATTGTTGACATAGGGAGTGGCGCAGGTTTGCCCGGAATTCCGCTAGCCTTAGCTCGTTCAGATTGGCATGTGGTTTTGATAGAGAGCAATCGCAAGAAAGCTGCATTTTTGCAACAGGCCCGCATCGAACTGCAGCTCGAAAATGTTGAAGTGGTCGCTGAGCGAGCAGAAGATTTTCACCCAAAAGCTAATTTTAATACTGTGATCTCACGCGCTTTCTCTGATTTAACTGATTTTATTCAGGCGGCGGGGCATCTATGTACAGAGGAAGGGCTCGGCGGCAGATTGGCAGCGATGAAGGGGGTTTATCCACATGAGGAGTTGACCCAGATCCCGATAAATTTTGTACTTGAAAATATACACTCTATAACGGTCCCTGGGCTTAAGGCGGAGCGGCATTTAGTGATGCTAAGGCGGGCGTGATTAATCAAGCGTCCTTTGTTGTTTGGATTGTTCGGTATCCGGCGATGCCGGTTTGGGGGCAAGCGTAGTGGCAAAGATTCTGGCAATTACTAATCAAAAGGGGGGTGTCGGAAAAACGACAACCAGCGTTAATTTGGCGGCAAGTCTGGTGGCCGCGAAGAGGCGTGTGCTACTGGTTGATCTGGATCCGCAAGGAAATGCGACCATGGGCAGTGGGGTTGAGAAGCACGGCCTGCAACACACTATATACCATATACTACTTGGCAATCAAAGTGTTACTGACGTTCGTACATCAGCTACAAGCGGTAAGTATGATCTAATTCCCGCGAATCGTGATCTGGCCGGCGCCGAAGTCGAGATGGTCGACTTGCCCCAGAGAGAGGCCCGACTGAAGGCCGCTTTGCAAGAAGTGGAGAACGAGTATGACTTCATCCTCATCGATTGCCCTCCCGCGCTAAACTTACTAACACTAAATGGACTCTGCGCAGCACACGCAGTAATGATCCCGATGCAGTGTGAATATTACGCGCTGGAGGGGCTGAGTGACTTAGTTAATACAATCAAGAAAGTTCGTGCCAATTTTAATCCAGTGCTAGAAATCGAGGGATTATTACGGACTATGTTTGATCCGCGCAGCATGCTCTCCCAACAGGTGTCCCAACAGCTCCAGCAACACTTTGGTGAAAAAGTTTACCGTACGGTAATTCCGCGGAATGTAAGACTGGCTGAGGCGCCAAGCTTCGGTATGCCAGTGTTATTCCACGATAAGCTATCAAAGGGAACGCAAGCTTACCTGGCATTAGCAGGAGAAATACTTAAAAAATATCCGACGGTCATCGCACAAATTTGAGGCAAAATGGGGAATAAGGACAGAACATGGCAAAACTAAAGGGTTTAGGGCGTGGCCTAGATGCGCTGCTGTCAGGGAACGAGGATAGTAAAGGGTCAGGAGAGTCATTACAGAATCTGAAGACTGCGCAGTTACAGCCGGGTAAGTATCAGCCACGGACCCATATGGACAAGGAGTCCTTATCTGAGCTAGCAGATTCCATTAAGTCTCAGGGGATAATGCAACCGGTGCTGGTGCGGTTAGTTTCCGCCGGTCGGTATGAGATTATAGCGGGCGAACGGCGGTGGAGAGCTGCTCAAATGGCCGGTCTCGAGGAGATACCCGCCCTGGTTCGAGATGTACCGGATGAGGCCGCATTGGCCATGTCCTTGATAGAAAACATCCAACGAGAAAACCTAAACCCGTTGGAAGAAGCTCACGGTATACAGAGACTTATCAATGAATTTAGTATGACACACCAAGCGGCGGGACAGGTGTTAGGAAGTTCCCGTAGCGCGGTGTCGAATCTTCTGAGGTTGCTTAATTTAGCGGCGCCGGTGCAAGAGATGATGATGCAGGGCAAGATCGACATGGGTCATGGGCGCGCGCTGCTCGCACTAACCGCCGCCTTACAAATAGAGGTAGCACACCAAGTTATACATAAACAGCTTTCCGTACGGGAGACTGAGAAGCTGGTGAACCAAATTGAGAGCGCAAAGCTAAAAGAGCCCCCGAAACTTGATCGAGACTTATTAAGCCTGCAGGAGAGCGTATCAGCGAAGATCGGAGCTCAGGTAACCATTAAGGCGAAAGGGGGCGGTTCGGGCAGCGTTGTAATTCAGTATACGAGCCTAGAGCAGTTAGACGGAATATTAGCTAAGTTCTAAGGAAGTCAAAGGCAGCTTTTGATTAAACAGAAAATGGAAAAGAGTTTGGCGAAAAAACATGTAAACACTCCCCGAAACGAAGGGATGCATTTGTAAGGTATAAAGATTTTGGTCAAGCGCACATAGTATCAGGCTTCATAAAGCCGCGAGTTACACAACAAAGCTTAAAATGACTGCGACAAATAGCTTGACGAGAATTAGATTTATCGGCTAGGCTTGCCGCTGTAATGGGTATAGTCACATCTTGGCTATGTCCATAACTAGGATTAATAGTATGAAGTTACGGCGGAGAAGTTGCGCCGGAGTAGGACAGCAGTAAAAGACG
>CAJBQQ010000180.1 GCA_903957805.1 uncultured Pseudomonadota bacterium
ACCACGACACATGCACGTATCACTCAGGAGGCGAGGGATGCTGCTGGTATTCGTGAGGGATTGTTACGAATTGCAGTTGGGTTGGAAGCGACCCAGGATATTAAGTCAGACTTAGCTAGAGGTCTTTAGGCCCTCTAGGGGTTTAGGGGCTGCAGAGGAGGGATGCATTGAGTGGTCTACAGGCCTCAATTCTGCCTGGGAACCATCGACTACTGAATATCCCGTTGCAACCCCATCCCGCCCTAAATTACGATTGCCTTCTTGATCACGACATCCTCAACCGGCACATTCTGGTGTCCGTGCTTGCTGGTGGTTTTGACTTTCTTGATCGTATCGACCACGTCCTGACCCTCGATTACCTTTCCAAATACACAGTAACCGAAACCCTGTGAAGTTGATGAGGTGTAGTTGAGGAAGTTGTTATTGGCGATATTAATAAAGAACTGTGCGGATGCAGAGTGCACGTCCGAGGTGCGTGCCATTGCGACAGTATAGGCATCATTCTTGAGCCCATTAGCGGCTTCATTCTGGATGGAGGGGAGGGTTGTCTTCTGCTCCATACTCGACTCAAAACCGCCCCCCTGGATCATGAAGTCATTAATCACCCGATGGAATATAGTCCCATCGTAGTGTCCACTATTCACATAATCGATGAAGTTCTGGGCAGTGATAGGCGCTTTCTCGGTATCGAGCTCGAGCGTAATATCTCCGTAATTGGTTTCTAGTTTGATCATGTTCATCCTTATTTTGTAATTTGCCCAGCTGCAGGAGCTGAGTCGGTTGCTGAGAGGAGTCTAACGTCTTCGATGATGATGGGTGTCTTGGGAACGTCTCCTGGGAATGGTCCGCCGGCACCGGTTGGGGTTGCTGCGATCTTGTTGATGACATCCATCCCGCCGATCACCTTGCCAAATACGGTATATCCATAGCCCCGATCATTGGGCGCAGTATAGTTTAGGAAGGCATTATCAGACACATTGATGAAGAACTGCGCCGTGGCGGAGCTGGGGTCTGATGTACGTGCCATCGCAACGGTTCCAATACTATTCTTCAGTCCATTCGAGGACTCAATCGGAATGGGAGCCCTAGTCGGTTTCTGCCGATAGGATTGGTCAAAGCCACCTCCTTGAATCATGAATCCGGGGATGACTCGGTGGAAGACGGTCGACTTGTAGTGACCCTCTTTCACATACTGTAGAAAATTCTCAACGCTCTTGGGGGCCTTATCCGGACTGAGTTCCAGAAGGATGGTTCCGAGATTAGTCTTTACTTCGACCTGAGGGCCAGCAGCGAAGGCAGAGATACTAAACAAGAATGAAATCCCGATGGATAGATGTTTCAAAAGGTGCATGGTGGATCCCATTGCAGAAATTAAAGAGAGTGATTCAGAAGAACTTGATTAAGCGGAACCTTCGTAAATAATCTTCCAGCGTCCGTTCTTTTCCTTCATCCAGTATTGGCGTTTTTTCATCTTATTGGAGAGATTGCTGCTGGAGTAGTCCTGATCAAAGCTGACCACGATCAGATCATCTCTGCCGGGGTAGAGGAGCATTCCGACATTGCTGATATCTACCTTGATCCAGCTCTTGCCGATATTCACCTGACGCTTGTGGTTTGACCACTTGGCCAAGTCCTGTCCACCGCTGTCGAAATCCCGTCCATAGTGTGCAAGATAGCTATCAGTATTCCGGCTCTCCCAATCACGTCTCCAGTTTTCCAGATGTGGGGCAAGCTCATTCCGCTGTGCGAGCACTTCATCCGGGCTTGACCACTCGACCTTATTGCTAATGATGATGGGTGTGATACCGACCTGAAGCCTATTTGCCACTGCATCCAGATCTTGGTTTGCTAGTACAACGCACCCATCGCTTGCTCGGGGTGGTCGGCTATAGGTGTCTGATGGGGTTCCGTGCAACCAGATACCAAATCCGCTACGGCCATGACGCTTATCCCATTCGTTGGGATAGTTAATGGGGAATGCTCCGCTACCGTAAAAGTCGGTCAGCTTTGCACGTGGTAGGTTGGCGGTAATAAAGTAAACCCCGACAGGGGTCTTTTGGTCGCCCTCTTTCAGCTTCTGTGAGCCATTTTTACCGCTGCTGACGTAGTAATCAGCAAGGTAGTGGGCCTTACCCTGAACATTCTGGTAGATATATAGACGTGACTTGTCGGTATCGGTGACCACTGCATACTGCTGATCACGAGGCATTTGCAGGAGATACTTCGGTACCATATCACGCGGGACCGGCTCTTTATGGCTCTGCAGCCTGACCCTCGCTTCTGCGCGTAGGTCAGCAATACGCTCTGGCGCCCCACCGGCAGCACCCCCGATGTCATTAATCGGTCTGGATCGGGCAAGGAGCAAATCTCCACGGACAAGGTGGGCAAGTCTAAAGTTTGGATTGGTCTTGAGAACGTGCTCAATCCCTTTTAAGGCGGAGTCTATCTGGTGATCACTAATCTCGTGAAGGCTCTTGACGAGCATGCTCTCAGGACCGGCAATAACCATCTCTGATGATGCCGCAGCATCACGAGCTGTGCCCATGGAGGTCAGGCACAACACCCCCGCCAGGACGACTGCATTCAGGCGCAGTCGCTGAGTGCTGATCTTATCTCGCGTCATTGACCGACATGTTCCTTCTGAATGACCCACTTATCTCCAGCCTTAATGAGCACCAGTGTCTTGATAGTATTATTTTTGAGTGAATCAGATTGGTAGATTTGCTTAAACGTGATCTTGGCATGACTGGCATCGATGATAGTAACCTTCGGGTTCGAGATTGATACTAGGATTGATTTTGGTTTTTCAATTCGCTCATGTCTACCCTTCTCCCAAGCGGAACGTGCTACCCCGCCCGGGGTCTGGAAGTCTTTCGAATAAAAGCTCAGATAAGTGGCAACGTCCTTTGTAGACCATGATTTAGCCCAATCGTTCACGGTCTTGATAATTTCTTCGTGAGAACCCGAGTTAGCAGGGGACTTGACGGATGACTCCTCCACTGCAGCGAGTCTTTCTGGGGCTGGCTTTTCTACCGCGACTTCGGCAACCTTCTCAGCCGCTTTAGCGGGTGGGGTGCTGGCGGATTTAGCAACTGCAATCTTGACGCCCTTGGACCCATCCGTGAAGAGGTCCTTGATTAGGGATAGCTTGGTCTGTGCAGCTGCATTACTTTTGTCCAGTTGTAGAGCCTTGTCATAAGCCTGGCTTGCCATCTTTGCATAGATATCGCCCAGATTCTCATGCGCGGTAGAGTAGCTTGGGTGTGTCCTTATCGCTCGTTCCAGTGCATCCTTAGCCTTTTCATACTGACCCTGGCTCGCGTAGAGGACTGCAAGATTGTTGTAAGGCTCAGGAAGGTTGGGGTGGTCTGCTGCCAGTGAAGAAAATATCCGGATGGCTTCAGGTATTTTATTCTGCTCGGTGAGTATCAGTCCCTTCTGAAAGAGCATCTGGGCATCTTTCGGTTTGCTGGCAAGGTAGGCGTCCACTCTTTGTAGAGCCTGGGGTAGGTTCCCCTGCCGGTATAACTTGATAATTTCTTGGCTTTCATCGGCATATGCAAGTGGGCTCACCACGAGTAACAGCGCGGTTGCGCAAGCCACGACAGGTGCAAGAGCCTGCTGAAAGGTTGATATTTTCATTGTGCTATACTTCTCCCGCTTTTGATTAGGTAACCCCAGAAATAGCTAATTTCAGAATAGTGTGGATTCTACCAAGAAGCCCGTCCAGTTAACAGTCTAGTTCAATGCTCAAGATCTATAACTCCCTCACCCGGTCCAAGCAAGACTTTGTCCCGCTGACCCCAGGCAAGGCCGGTCTCTACGTCTGCGGTATGACGGTATATGATTACTGCCATCTCGGCCATGCTCGGGTGATGGTGGTATTCGATATGGTGGTCAGGTGGTTGCAGGTGGGTGGTCTTGATGTGAATTACGTTCGCAATATCACCGATATCGATGACAAGATAATCAAACGTTCTCAAGAAAACAACGAACCGATAGAGGCCCTGACAGACCGTTTCATCCGGGCGATGGATGAGGATGCAGCCTCTCTCGGGGTAATTCCGCCGGCTCACGAGCCCCGCGCCACCCGCTACGTTGAGAGCATGGTCTCGATGATCCAGACACTGGTGGATAAGGACATCGCTTACCCCGCAAGTAATGGCGATGTTTACTATGCCGTCCATAAATTCCCAGGATATGGAAAGCTTTCCGGGAAATCTCTTGATGATTTACGTGCTGGAGAGCGGGTGATCATTGATCCGCACAAGAAAGACCCACTCGATTTCGTTCTATGGAAGGCCGCTAAGCCGGGTGAGCCGGAGTGGGATTCCCCCTGGGGAAAGGGACGTCCGGGATGGCATATCGAGTGTTCTGCGATGAGCGAGCATTATCTGGGCAATCATTTTGACATCCATGGGGGCGGGCAGGATTTGCAGTTCCCTCATCACGAAAACGAGATCGCTCAGAGTGAGGGTGCACACGACCATACCTTCGTTAACTACTGGATGCACAATGGTTTCGTGCGGGTCGACGATGAAAAAATGTCCAAGTCATTGGGCAATTTTTTCACGGTGAGAGAAGTCCTGTCGAGATACCAACCGGAGGTGGTGCGGTTCTTCATTCTGAGAGCACACTACCGTAGTCCGCTGAATTATTCCGATCAGCATCTTGATGATGCCAAGAGCGCTCTTGCTCGGCTCTATATTGCATTAAAGGGGAGGGAGATCCCTTCAACGGCGATCGACTGGAGTGGACCTCATGCTCAGAGATTCAAGGATGCGATGGATGATGACTTCAATACCCCTGAGGCGGTCGCTGTATTATTTGATCTTGCCAGTGAGGTGAATAGAACCGGATCACTCGCGGATATGGCATTACTTAAATCGATGGGTGGTTTGTTGGGACTGCTTCAGAGGGACCCTCAGCAGCATCTTCAGGATGAATCGGTCGTGGGGGGTGCTAAATTCACGCCGGAACGAATTGAAGAGATGATACAGCAGAGGTTGTCTGCCCGTGCCGCTAGAAACTTTGCTGAGGCTGACCGTATCCGTAAGGATCTCTTCGATGCTGATATTTTGTTAGAAGATGGCCCTGATGGAACGAGTTGGCGGCGTAAGTAGACCCGCTTAAAAAGATTTTACACGAGACCGCTCAGAGGGTCTTGCTCTAACCTAGCGGCAAATCTCCGCTGCTCATCCCGATCCCACCGATCTCTCTCACTGCTTTTACAAAGCCTGCATCTTCGTGCAGCTTGATCATTGAGTCAGGGTGCGGACGTCCATGCATGCGGGCGAGACGTGC
>CAJBQQ010000181.1 GCA_903957805.1 uncultured Pseudomonadota bacterium
AAAGCTAGGGATCACTGCACCCTCCTCCTCCATCTGAGATTCGTAACTGTTGCTATCGCGGATATGGATGGTTGTGCTGGCTGATTCGAAACGATGGCCTTGTGATAAGCGTCCAGCATCCAGTCCTAGCAATCTGACCGGCACGACTTCTTCGCCATGCAGTACGAGAAGGCCATGAGCAGGACGTATGAAATTCAAACTGCTCCAGCCATCGGCGAGTTGGTAGGTCATCAACTTATCGATTGGCAATCCAGCGATAGCATCATCGAGCGCTTTCTGTAAGCCTTGTGAAAGCGATGTACCCCTGACGATGCTGTCAAAGTACAAGGTTTCCGTTTTCCCATCGGCTTCACGCTTGAGATTCTGGACTGCTGCTGCATCCACGCCCAAACTAGAAAGTTTTTTAAGAAGTGCAGCGGTGGGCTGGTTATCTATATCCAGTCCCACTGATAAGGGCATGAGTTTTTGGGAGATGGACTTGTCGGCTGCTCTCTCCGCTACATTCGTGACATGCGCCGCAATGCGGCGTGGTGAAGCATAGACCGTCACCACTGCATCACCCGCTGCTAAGCCCTGTACTTTGAGATTGGAAGCTAGCTTCTCAGCAAAACTATCTCCAATTTTCTTCAGAGATTTGGGTGGTAGTTCTTCAACTAACAGTTCAACTAGAAGATTTTTTATAGATGCGCTCATGTCAATTTTCTGCGGATTGCGCTACCCATTCTCTCGGGGCCAGCGGGAAGCCAAGACGCTCTCTGCTTTGGTAGTAGACCTGAGCCACGCTGCGCGCCAAGTGGCGAATACGTCCGATATACGTCGCACGTTCTGTGATGGAGATTGCTCCGCGAGCGTCCAACAAATTGAAACTGTGTGCTGCTTTTAAAACCTGTTCATAAGCCGGGAGTGCGAGTTGTTGTTCCATTAGATGCTTGGCCTGTTGTTCATGCTTAGCAAAGGCCAGCAGCAGAAACTCTACATCACTGTGTTCGAAGTTATAGGCTGATTGCTCAACCTCATTCTGGTGGTAAACGTCACGGTAAGTGAGTCCTTTTGACCAGACTAAGTCAAATACGCTTTCTACCCCTTGTAGGTGCATTGCCAGTCGCTCCAGACCATAAGTGATTTCACCGGTGATTGGCTTGCAATTGATTCCACCCACTTGTTGGAAGTAGGTAAATTGAGTTATCTCCATCCCATTCAACCATACCTCCCATCCTAGCCCCCAAGCACCTAGTGTCGGGTTTTCCCAATCATCCTCGACAAACCGAACATCATTTTTCTTGAGGTCAAAACCCAGCTCTCTTAGCGATTCTAGGTATAGTTCCAGAATGTCGTTCGGCGCGGGTTTTAATACCACCTGAAACTGGTAGTAATGCTGAAGGCGATTTGGATTCTCGCCGTAACGTCCATCCTTAGGGCGGCGTGCAGGTTGTACATAAGCAGCTTTCCATGGCTCGGGCCCGAGTGCGCGCAAGAAAGTTGCGGTGTGGCTCGTACCTGCACCTACTTCCATGTCATAGGGTTGAAGCAAGGCGCAGCCCTGCTTGTCCCAATAATGCTGTAGCGTGAGGATAGTTTCTTGGAAGGTTGGCATGCTGGGTGAAATAACAATGGTCAAAAATATCTAACGGTACCTAGATTTTACAGGGTTTTGCGCGCGCTGCGAAATGCGGACAGTAGACCTATAAACATAAGTATTCCGGATACCCCTAGTATCAGACTATTCCCCAAGCGGACATACGGAGTCGCACCAGTAAATCCCTGCGCTAAGCCGGTTAGTGTGGTGGTGGTGAATATTTCCGCCTTTTGTAGAACCTCACCGCGCTGATTGATGATCGCAGTGACGCCGGTATTGGTAGCGCGCAGCATATACCGGCCGGTCTCCAGAGCTCGCATTTGCGAAATTTGTAAGTGCTGCTGAGGACCAATGGAGCGTCCGAACCAGGCATCGTTGCTAACATTAGCGAGTAACGTAGCCTGCGGCAATTGGTTGATTATTTCTTCACCAAATACATCTTCATAGCAGATATTTACTGCAACGCTTTGACCGGCCAGGTTCATCGGGCGTTGGTCCGTTCGTCCACGCGAAAAGTCTGACAGAGGAATTTTTAGAATATCAATCACCCAACCAAACAAAGACTTTAATGGGATGAATTCACCAAATGGCACTAAATGAAACTTGCGATAAATCTGATTGGGAGCTGCACCGAAGCTGAACATAGTGTTGTAGTACTCTTTTCCTTCGGCAGATGTCTCAGCCATCCCGATAAGGATGTCACCATTATTCCGTTTCGCATGATCGGCAAGTGGCGAAAGATAGCTCCATGGCACTTCATTTCGGAATAGCGGTACCGAAATTTCAGGTGTGATGATAAGGCGGCTGTTACTTTCGAGAGCGAGTCTAGCGTAAGTGTCCATTGAATTAACCACGTGATCCGGCCGCCACTTGAGATCTTGAGAGATATTTCCTTGCAACAAGCTCACTGTGATAGGTTCACCTTGGGTCTCTGTCCAACTGATCTGCTGTAAGCCGAAGCCCATGCCCCATATTGCTAGCAGAGGTAATGTATAGATCCAGTTGTATAATCTATTCTCAACAGTCTCAAAAAAAAGACAGAGGAATGCGGCGCTCAGTATTAGCATCAATGAAACGCCATACACTCCTGCCAGCGGAGCAAAACCTACGAGGGGGCTAGTGGGTACTTGTGAATAGCCCAATGTCAGCCAGGGAAACCCAGTGAACAGAACGCTACGTAGCCACTCAGATAGCACCCATAATGCGGCAATAGTCAATGTCCAGACTAGAGGTGAGATGATGCGTAGTCTTGTTATCAACCAGCCTGTTAGTGTCGCGAATAAGGAGAGGTAGGCACATAGCACGACAAGCGTAAGGATTGCAATGGGCATTGGCATAGCCCCAAAATCGTGCAGGCTAACGTAAATCCAGGTCACTCCCGCGCTAAAAAGACCCATACCGAAAAGGAATCCTTGTAAAGCCGCTTGTAGAGGAGACGAGCTTCTGCGCCAGGAGCGAAGTAGCAGTGACAGAGTAATCACTGGGATGGGGAAAAGATAGAATGGTGCGAAACCAAGAACGGTAAATGCACCAAGAAAAAAAACAATAATTAAGCTGTAGTGGGGATTTCCCTTAACCGATTGATTCAAGATGCTTGAGCCCATACAGCTCAGTTCTCTCCTCTGGTTTTCTCAACCAGAAGCATATGTAATCTCCGGCTGTCAGTATGTATCACCGTGAAATTGAAGTCGCCGATCATGACCGATTCGCCGCGTTTAGGCAGGCGACCAAACTTGTTTAATACGAGCCCGCCAATGGTGTCGTAATCTTCATCCTCAAATTTCGCCACCAGCATTTGGTTAAAATCGGTAATTTTTGTAATTGCTTTAACTCGGTAACGATCAGTCGCATCCTGAACGATATTGTCCTCAGTTTCATCGAAATCATATTCATCTTCAATTTCTCCGACGATCTGTTCCAATACATCTTCGATGGTTACCAGTCCCGCTACGCCGCCGTATTCGTCCACCACGATGGCTATATGGTTATGGTTGCTACGAAAATCCTTGAGTAGCACATTGAGTCGTTTGGATTCTGGGATAAAGACCACCGGACGCAACATATCACGAACGCTGAATTCCTCTTCTCCGGCATAGTAGCGGAGTAGATCCTTCGCAAGCAGAATTCCGATTACATTGTTGTTATCATTTTCGATAACAGGAAAACGAGAGTGAGCAGTTTCGATAATCAGTGGAATGAATTTATCTGGGGTCTCGCTAATGTCGATTACATCCATCTGAGAGCGAGGCACCATGATATCGCGTGCCTGCATTTCTGAGACCTGCATTACACCCTCGATCATACTCAAGGCATCCGAATCAAGAAGATCACGTTCAAATGCAGAGTGCAGTAGTGCTACCAATTGCTCCCGATCACCCGGCTCTCGGAGCAGCAGAGTGCTGAGCCGTTCAAGCCAACCAGGTTTAGGTAAAGGGTCGTTCATATTGATCTTCCGGTTCGAGGGTAATATAAGTGACTGTAAATATCATTCTAGATAAGGGTCGTCATACCCTAGCTTAGTGACGATGACTGTTTCCAGGCGCTCCATCGCAATTGCTTCAAGTTCATTCTCATGGTTCCAGCCCTGAAGGTGTAAGATCCCGTGTGTCGTGAGGTGGGCATAATGTGCCGTTAGACTCTTGTGTTGTTGCTTAGCCTCTTTAGCTACTATCGGAGCACATAGCACAATATCACCAGATAGAGACGGCCCATCATCGTAGACAAAGGTCAACACATTGGTAGCGTAATCCTTTTTGCAAAAATTCCAGTTGAGAGTGCGGCCCTCGGTCTCATCCACGAGGCGTAATACAATCTCTGCGTCTCGCATTAGCGAGGTTCTAGCCCATTTTCGAAATTGTAGCTTGGTGGGCACTTCCTCGGCGGCTTTTTCATTATTCATTGCATACTGCACCATCAGCTTCAGACTAACGATGGCACGCGTAGATTTTTCGGTAAGCTCGGGGGTCTTCCCCTTATTTCTCATATTTCTCGTAGGCATTAACGACTCTCTGTACTAGAGGGTGCCTCACCACATCCTCAGTTTCGAAATGAGTGAAGGCAATGCCTGGTATTTTATTCAGAACCATTCTGGCCTCGACCAGCCCGCTTCTCTGGTGCTTGGCCAGATCAATTTGGGTCACATCGCCTGTCACCACAACCTTGGAGCCGAATCCGATTCTGGTCAGAAACATCTTCATCTGTTCCGGTGTCGTATTCTGAGCTTCATCAAGAATGATGAACGACTGGTTCAGTGTGCGGCCACGCATGAAGGCAAGAGGTGCAATTTCAATTGCTCTGTGTTCGAATTGACGGTTGGTCTTATCGAGCCCCATTAGGTCATAGAGTGCATCGTAGAGAGGACGTAAGTAAGGGTCTACCTTCTGCGCCATATCGCCAGGGAGGAATCCTAGCCGTTCACCAGCCTCCACCGCTGGTCGCACTAGTACAATACGTGCCACCGTGTCTCGTTCAAGGGCATCTACTGCACTAGCTACCGCAAGGTAGGTCTTACCGGTACCTGCAGGACCAATGGCAAAGGTGATGTCATGCTGCTGAATTTGTTTAAGGTACTGAACTTGACGTGGTGTTCGGCCGTGCAGGTCACTTCGACGCGTGCTCAGGAGGGGTGCCGCGATGTCGTTGGCTGAGGGATCAGTCGGAGTATGCCTTGGTGCACACTTATAACTCATTACTTCGATCAGGCCCAGCTGAACCTGCTCTATCGTCAGGGGATGCTGAGACTGGTGATAGAAATTACGTAGCACTTTAGCGGCGAGCTTGGTCTGAGTAGATCTGCCATGTAGATTGAAATGTTCTCCGCGTCGCGCGATGGCGACATCCAAAGCTGTCTCGATCTGTTTTAGGTTTTCGTCCAGCACCCCGCACAGGTTGGCAAGACGCTGATTATCTATTGGGGCAAAAGAAATTTCGACGGGTTGAGCTTTCAAAGGCGCGTTAAAAAGTTCATATAGTTCTAATTCTCGCAGTGACAGAGATACATTACAAGCGGTGCATTAAACGATACTTTCTGATATCTCGCCGCGTAGAGAATGTGATAAGGAAGCATTAATTCTTATATTTATGAAATGGCCGACACAGTCTTGGGAACCGGGAAAATTCACCATACGGTTGTTGTCAGTGCGTCCGCAAAATTCACTCGGATCTCTCTTGGAGGGGCCCTCCACCAAGACGCGCTGTGTGGTGCCAATCATATTCTGGCTGATGACTTGTGTCTGCTGTGAAATTTTTGTCTGTAGACGATGTAGCCTATCAAGCTTTATTTCATGGGGTGTATTGTCAGGTAGTTCCGCGGCAGGCGTGCCAGGGCGAGGACTGTAAATGAAACTATAGGAGTCATCGAAATTCACCTCTTCAATTAATCTCATCGTGTCCTCAAAATCTGCTTCAGTCTCTCCGGGGAAGCCAATGATGAAATCGGACGTGAGTGAGATATCTGGGCGTACGGCATATAATTTGCGAATGATGGACCTGTATTCTAGGGCGGTATGGCCACGTTTCATTGCTGCCAGTACACGATCGGAACCGGATTGCACTGGCAGGTGCAAGTGACTAACGAGTTTTGGTAACGTGGCATAACTCTCAATCAAGCGCGGGGTGACTTCTTTTGGGTGTGATGTGGTGTAACGGATACGTTCAATGCCTGGAATTTCATTGATGTATTCAAGTAGCAGCGCGAGATCTGCTGTGTCGTTAACGTTCTCGAGGTCCATGATGCCACGATAAGCGTTGACGTTTTGCCCCAGCAGGGTTACTTCCTTTATACCTTGCTGCGCCATTCTCATAATTTCCGTCAATACATCACTCAGCGGTCGAGAGACCTCTTCGCCACGTGTGTATGGGACCACACAAAAGCTGCAATACTTACTACAACCCTCCATGATGGAAATGAAAGTACTTACACTACCCGTGCGATCTTCTGGATGCGCCAGCATTTGTGGCAGGGAATCAAATTTTTCAATTTCAGGAAAAGAAATATCAACCTGTGGTTGCCCAGTAAGTTGGCGCGCTGCAATTAATTGAGGTAATCGATGTAGGGTTTGTGGTCCGAACACAATGTCTACGTAGGGTGCTCGCTTTACAATCTCTGCGCCTTCCTGGCTCGCAACGCAACCTCCAACACCGATGAGTAGATTGGGATTGGTTTTCTTAAGGTGCCTGATACGTCCCAGATCATGAAAGACCCTTTCTTGGGCTCTCTCGCGTACTGAGCAGGTATTAAATAGAATCACATCAGCCGCATCCGGACTGTCAGTTTTTTCCATACCATGTGCGGCATGTAGTACCTGAGCCATTTTGTCAGAGTCATACTCGTTCATCTGACAGCCGAAGGTTTTGATGTAAAGTTTTTTGGCCACGATCTCGGCGGAAATATAATAACTAGGGGTAATGGACGTTGCTTATCTTTTTCTAAAGAGCTTCAGTAGCCTATTCAGTAAACTCAGTACCCATCATGAGTTCATCTAGAAGCAGGGTTTGCAGCATATATAGAAAATTGATTCTTGACTAAGAAGTTTTGCAAGAAGACCTAAATCAATCTTAGGTGTGAGCAGCTATAAGTGGCGCAGTGCGCCAGATTCCATATATGCCTGTCAATTCTGACGGTTGGGTAGGGTTGATGGTAGCGAATCCCAGACTCGAACTGGGGACCAACGGATTATGAT
>CAJBQQ010000182.1 GCA_903957805.1 uncultured Pseudomonadota bacterium
AGCATGTTGGAAATGCCGCAGCACATCCATCTGTTGCTCGGTATCATCGCCGAGTTGGTTGGCCTCATTTAACTGTTGCGCCAATTCCATCTTAACTCTGGTCCAGTCGGGTACGCTGCTAAGATCAGCCGGATTGAGTAATTCATCCAACAAGATCGAATGCCGACCCAGATACTCACTCGCCCATTGGCTAGTACTTGCAAGCTTAGCTATACGTTCCAAATCTTGCGGAAATTCCAGTAACAGAGCGAGATAGGCCGCGCGACGGCTTACACTCTCCAGCAACTTCAACATACGTTCCAGTGTCTGATCAGCCGGCGAAAACTTGGCTGCCACCTCTATGATGGAAGGAACCAACGAATCAACCCGCCTCCGACTGGATTCGGGTAACTGTCTATAACGGCTGCTACGGCGGAACTCTTGCAGACGGAGTAGCACTGTCGCTGGATCTGAGAATCCTATTACAGCCAGTTGATCAGTCGCCGCCTTGGTCTCTGATTCATCGCCCGAGTGTTCTTGCCATAACCAAGCCAGGGTATCTCTATTTTGAGATTCTTGAGGAGCAGCAAAAACTAATTCAAAGTGACGAGTTACATTCCTACGGTGGGTATCAAGACTTTGTAAAAAGTCAGCATGACTTAAAAACCCCATGGAGGTTGATATCAACTCCTGATCTTCGGAAGCACCTGGCAACATGTGAGTCTGCTGATCATCAAGATACTGCAACCGGTGTTCCAGATTACGCAGAAAATGATAAGCATCCACCAACTCCAAAACCGTTTTATCCGGTAATTGATTTTTCTCTTGAAGACACCGCAGAACGGCGAGAGTTGGGCGAACACGCAGATCAGCATCACGACCTCCACGTACCAACTGAAATACCTGTGCGATAAATTCAATTTCGCGAATACCACCGGGTCCGAGCTTGATATCATCATGGATCTCACGTCGACTGACTTCTTTGCGGATTTGCGAGTGCAGGCCACGCATAGATTCATAAGCACCAAAATCAAGATATTTCCGGTATATGAATGGTCTGGCTATCTGCTGCATGATCCTTGATTCTTCTATACTCGACCCCGTACCAATTAATCGACTCTTGATCCAGGCATAGCGCTCCCATTCGCGCCCCTGGGTGATGAGATACTTCTCCAGCATGCTGAAACTCATTGCCAGTGGCCCGCTATCACCATAGGGGCGCAACCTCATATCCACCCTGAACACAAATCCATCCGCCGTAATATCATGCAGGCTGGCAATCAGCTTTCGACCCAGTCTCGCAAAAAAATCATGGTTTGAGATACGTCTTTGTCCATCGGTTTCTCCGTCTTCTGGGTAAACAAAAATCAGATCTACATCCGACGAAACATTGAGCTCCCCGCCACCTAGCTTACCCATAGCAACTACCAGCATATCCTGAACCGCCCCACTCTCAGCCCCCCTAGGGGAACCGTAGCGAGCGGGATCAGTTAACCAGCCTCGGTGACGTTCCAGCGCAAATCTGATAGTAATCTCGGCCAGGTGGGTCATGCTTGCCATGACCTCGACAAGATCCGCCATTCCGCTTAGGTCACGAATGACCAGACGCAGCATCGCTCTCTTACGCAGGTCACGTAATGCCTTGTTAAGTGCAATCTCATCCGTAGCATTGCCATAACTTGCATCTAGCCTCGCCTGCATTTCTTCTCTGAGAAAAGGCGACCGAAGATCTTTCAAAAGCTCGTCACGCAACCCCGGCTCACTCGTCAGTAAGCGCTGTGCATACCGACTAAACGGCAAGACGGATTCGATTATTTCTTCAGCAGAGTTGATGGCCATGTGCATGCTTGAGAATTCGGAGTTAAAATTCTATGAAACTGGTTATACTGGCATTATCTATGCAGTCTGCCTACGCGCTTCAAATAAAGAGAAGCCGAACATATATACTAAATCTAGCTACGATGCTGTACACCACCATTTTGGACGATTTCTAAAAATACTATTCCCTTTCAAGACAGAGTTAAGCACACTTTCCCAGCTGTAAAACTGGAATTATTTGTTGAATTTGCCAGCCATTTTACCCCTTGTTCAGCGTAGTGGCTTCTGGTTCCAGCTGCTAACGCGGAGCCTTCTGGTCACAGCGATTTGCTTCTCAATGCT
>CAJBQQ010000183.1 GCA_903957805.1 uncultured Pseudomonadota bacterium
CTCATTCAGCGCCATTGATATCGCCCTCATGAATGGGACGACTGGCAGTATCCTGTCAGAGATACTCCGCTTTAGATTTTCTGACTCAATCCAATTAACCACTCTTGTCACATCAATGTCTGTGGAAAGGTAGTAATGTGGTATCTCACGCTTCGAACGAGACATCGCTGCAGCGATTGCTACCCTCATCTGCGCATGCCAATCTGGAGGCGTAGGCTTGGTAGTCACTGATCCACTCGCTCCCGCATTGGCCGTACGCTCGACATCAGCACGCGAGATCACCGCACCGACCTCTGATGGCTGAACCGATGTGATATCGATACCCCTCTCTTCCGCGAGCTTACGGGCCGATGGAGAGACTCTCTGACGGATTGCCATTGTCGGTGCTGCCTCAGAATGGGTTATCTCGGCATCGGTGAGGGTCGGCTTCTTTATCGACTGCGGTGTTGCATCTTCCGGAGTTATTTCAGGTGCTGCAGATGATTCCCCGCCGACAGTTCGAAGAGTTGCAAGGAGCTCGCCGACCGGCACCTTCCTACCCACTTCAACCACGATCTTATCGACCGTTCCATCCTCCCAGATCTCAACATCGACAGCACCCTTCTGGGTCTCAACCACAGCAACCACCTGTCCGCGATTGACCGTATCTCCGGCCTTAATCAGCCACTCGACCAACGTCCCCGCTTCCATATCCGCCCCCAACGAGGGCATGCGAAATTCATACATGATTCTTCACCGTCCTCAGTGCTGCTGCAAGAATCGTTTCAACCTGCGGGATTGCAGCCTGTTCCAGATGTCTCGCATAGGGTATCGGTACCTCGACGCTGCAGACACGCTCTATCGGCGCATCAAGATCATAGAATGCCTGCTCCATCACACGTGCCATGATTTCAGCTGATAGGCTACCGCTCTTCCAACCCTCATCAATGATCACCATCCTATGAGTCTTTGCCAAGGACTTAAGAACGGTCTCCATATCCAGAGGTCTTAATGTGCGTAAATCAATCACCTCAGCACTGATACTCTGTTCGGCCAAGCGTTCTGCTGCCTGTATCGTTTTGTGTAATGAACCGCCATAGGTGACCAGTGTAAGATCATCGCCAGAACGACGGACTATGGCACGATCGATTCCGACTGGTCCTGCATCTGCCGCAAGATTCCCCTCCAAGTTGTACAGCAATGCATTCTCGAACATGATGACCGGATCCGGATCCATCAGTGCAGTCCATAGCATTCCACGGGCATCCTCGATCGTTGCCGGTGTCAGAACCTTGATCCCAGGGATATGTGCATACCACCCCTCAAAGCTGTGAGAGTGCTGAGCCGCGAGTTGCCTTCCTGCTCCGGTCGCCATCCGAATGACCAATGGAATACTGAACTGACCACCCGACATGTGTCTCAGCGTGGCCGCATTATTGAGAATCTGATCCAGCGCGAGTAGACTGAAGTTGCATGTCATGACCTCGACGATGGGTAGCATTCCATTCATTGCAGCACCGATCCCGGCACCTACGAATACCGACTCGGACAGAGGGGTATCTCGGATGCGATCCTCACCGAACTCGTCCAGAAGGCCTCTGCTCACCGCATAAGTACCCCCATAACGGCCCACATCCTCACCCATCAAGAATACACGTGGGTCGCGCTGCAGTGCCTCTCTCAATGCCATACGCATCGCATCTCGATAGGTGGTGGTGACAGGGGAAGCTATAGAGTTCATTCTTTCTGCACCGATTCGGTGTACACATCTCGAGTCAGTGTCTCCACCAGCTCCAAGCTGCCGGCCTCAGCGAACTCGACAGCATGTGCAATCTCGGACGCAACTTCAGACTCGATTGCGGTAACCGTCTCTGCTGTGATCCATCCCTCACTGATGGCTCTGGCACTGAAACCTGCGATCGGACATCGTTGCTTCCAATTCTCGACCTCGGATTTACTTCGATAGAGTTCAGGATCGAACATCGAATGAGCGCGGAATCGGTAGGTACGGAACTCTAGAAAATAGGGTCCACTGCCAGACCGAATAAATTCCACCGCCTTCTGTACCGCCTCCAGGACCGCGATGACATCCATTCCGTCAACACTCATTCCTGATACTCGGTAGCTGGCTGCCTTCTCGACCAGATTAGTATCGGCCTCGGACCGCTCGAGCGCGGTTCCCATCGCGTAGAAATTATTCTCACACAGGAATAGTGCGGGTAGATTCCACAGAGCGGCCAGGTTCATCGACTCATGGAACTCACCCTCTGCGATCGCACCCTCTCCGAAGAAGCATGCCGACAGACCGCTAAGATGTCGCATCTTCTGAGCAAGCGCATAACCGACCATCAGAGGCAATCCACCACCGACAATCGCATTCCCTCCATAGAACTTTGCGGCCGCATCGAATAAGTGCATCGACCCGCCTCGTCCATGAGAGCATCCCTCAACCTTTCCATACATCTCTGCCATGATGGCCCCGGCTGAGAGTCCCCGTGCCAGTGCATGACCATGCTCACGGTAAGTGGCAAATACCGCATCCTCTGAGGTGAGTGATTGCATCACCCCGGTCGCGATCGCTTCCTCACCGATATAGAGATGGAGAAACCCTCTGATCTTTCCTGCGCTATACAGCTCTGCCGACTTCTCTTCGAACCGACGGATTCGGATCATCTGGTGCAGCAATGTGCGTGCAAGGATTGGATCAACTGTCATGCACCACTCTCCAAGCTCGAGATATCCCCCTCGGGTTGCCCAAGCTCACGAGCCTTGAGTAGTCTACGCATGATCTTTCCACTACGTGTTTTAGGAAGATTCTCAATGAAATCGATCTCCTTAGGCGCGACCGCAGCCCCCAGTCTCTTACGCGCAAACCCGAGTAGTTCTCGTCTTAAAACCTCACTTGCGATATAACCCGGCCTGAGAGAGACGAATGCCTTCACCGTTTCAAGTTGAACAGGATCAGGCTTGCCGATGACACCGGCCTCAGCAACTGCCGGATGTTCCATCAATGCGCTCTCGACCTCGAACGGTCCGATCAGATGTCCAGATGATTTAATCACGTCATCAGCACGGCCGATGAACCAGTAGTAACCATCCCCATCACACTTGGCGAGATCACCACTCAGATACCATCCCCCCACAAAACATTTTTGATATCGTTCATCCTCATTGAGATAGCTTCGGAACATCGAAGGCCATCCAAGTTTGAGAGCAAGCTCACCCTCAACATTCGGATCGGTGATGATCTCAACATCATCCCCTCCACACCGTTTAACGATTGCAGCCTCAATTCCTGGGAGGGGCTTTCCCATGGAACCGGGCTTGATATCCATCCCCGCATAATTTGCCAGCATGATTCCCCCGGTCTCGGTCTGCCACCAGTTGTCATGGATCGGCAAACCGAATGCATCTAACCCCCACTGAACCGCCTGTGGATTAAGAGGCTCACCAACACTCGCGATGAATCGTAGTCGTGGAAAATTATGCTGACGGACCATCTCGGCCCCACCCCTCATCATCATTCGGACAGCGGTCGGTGCGGTATACCAAACACTGACCTCCTGTTCCGAAAGGATGCGATACCATCTCTCTGCATCAAAATCCGCCTCATCGACGATGCTAGTGATGCCGTTCGTGAGAGGGGAGATAATTCCATAGGAAGTCCCGGTCACCCACCCCGGATCGGCCGTACACCAAAACACATCATCATCATGAAAATCGAGCGCGAGCTTGCCGGTCACATGATGAGC
>CAJBQQ010000184.1 GCA_903957805.1 uncultured Pseudomonadota bacterium
GCCGGCAATGGGGAAGATTATTGCTAAAGATGAGGACAGCTACCGTTACCTGGCTGAGTCCATCCGTGTACACCCATCCCAGGAAGAGTTAAAGCTATTGATGCAGGAGTCTGGTTTCGAACGGGTGGAGTATTTCAATTTGGCTGCTGGCGTAGTTGCATTACACCGCGGCTACAAGTTCTAAGGAATTCCTTACAGAGCCTCTGAGGCGATTCCAAGAGGCAGTTGCCACTGTGCCACTGGCGCCTGTGAGTAGAGTCAACAACATCACTCGGTAGACAATACTGCGCGGCACTTTTACATTGACCGCAGGATCAAGTAGTCCGGGATCAACCGCAACACGCCGCAAAGTTTCTCCGGCTAGCAAGATCGGCCAGATGCATGCCAACCGCTGACGGATCTCAGAAGACGGGATCGCCATAGTGTAAATCCACCCTTGATTAAGATGTTCCATTGCAAGCGCGATGAGCCGGTGCAACACCGGTCTGAATCTTATCAAACTACCTGCGTGCAACAAATCAGCCGGCTGCAACCCAGCTTCCTCAAGCAACGATTGGGGCACATAACAACGGCCGTGATGAATGTCTCGGGCAATATCTTTGACGATATTGGTCAACTGTAAACCCTTGCCGAAACTCACACCGATAGCCGACATCTCCGCAATGTCCCACTGCGCCATCGCTGGCCGATGCGCGCACACCATCCTTGTCCAGAACTCCCCGACACAACCCGCAACATAATAAGTGTAATGATCTAATTCATCTAGTGTGGCTAATGCAGTGAGATCTGCCGCAGATTCTCCTGGAAACCTGACCAAATCCATCTCCATCCCCTTGGGCAGAACTTCCATTAACCACTGGATTCGCTCACGATCATCGGAAGAGTATCGTTCATATAATTTAAGGCAATCCCCCAGCCGCTGTAACAGAACGTGCTCGGCCGAGTTCTGCTGATGAGGGAGAAGAGCCGCCTGGATTCTCCGGATAGCATCCCATTGAATGTCACCGCCTTTGAACTGCGAGCGAAACTGATTTAGATACTCCAGTCGCTGGGCGCGACTGATTAGATCGGTATCAGCTATAGTGTCGGCCGCGCGCGCAAATAGATATGACAGCCCCATTTGATCGCGCACATTTGCTGGCAACACATTTAGCGTGAGATAAAATGAACGGGACACCTGTTTGAGGATACCGTGAAGAAGTTCGTGTGTGGCAGGATCAGTATTCAAAGGTAAACTCCACAACTGCCTTTCAATCGAGACGGGCGAACATTACATCTTGCCACTCTTGATGGTCAAGACATTAACAATGCCGGATCGTTGCCTCTGCTAGCGTTTGGTAGAATGTACGCTCGGGGTCACCGTCCCCCGACTTTCCCCTTGCTCACAAGGTTTTCTATAGAAGCTCACTTCGCCAGATACGTTTAAGCTGCCGTAGATGAGGCCCAGACCCGCCATGCCAGATGATCAATGATCTTACGTACGACTGCGAAGGGATTGGCACAAGTATTGGAATTTCTAATTGAACCATTCTTAGCAAGCCAATTCTAAAGAGTTTACGTTTGACTGTGATACAAACGCCGAGGATACTTCAGGCTATATGACTGATTTTTTAACTTTCTTCTTATCAAAAGAGGGGAAATTCTGACCCGTACCAAAGGAGAATAGAAGTGATTGGTTTACAGAAAAACCTGTGCACCATGAGTGTGCTGCTGGCTTTGTGCTGCATTCCTGCTAGCACGTGGGCTCATTCGGGGGGGAATCATCCTCTCATCAATGCGGCTGGGAGGGGTGACCTCCCCCAGGTCAAGGCCCTACTCGCAACCAAGATTGATGTGAACGATGGCGCAGGCCGTGGTATCACTGCACTATTAGTAGCATCACAGAACGGTCATCGCTCAATTGTGCAGGCATTGCTCGCAGCCAAGGCCGATGTGAACATCAAGACCCGCAATGGGGATACTCCACTGATTGCAGCGATGCAGAATGGCCACGAGGAAGTGGTGCAGCTACTCAAGCAGGCGGGGGCCCGATAATAGGGACGACCAAATGCCTGTTATTAAAAGATGGTCCTGACTCACAGGAGTCCGAACTTTACCGCTGCTTCTGGTAAAATGGTTTCATATCGTGCTAGTTTGGCTCGATGAAACTCACCTTCTATATTCAACAGCGCGTTATGAGGAGTATTTTCTTTGCATGAAATTCTGCAATACCTAAAACAACACGGCGAGCGACTTGACTCGGAGATTGCTAATGACACGGGCATCCCGCTGGCAAAAGTGCGTCTCGATGTATCCAGTCTGACCGCCAGCGGCGAATTGATAATGTGCCACTCGATCCGTTTTGAAAAGGGCAAGAAGAGCGAGGGTATGCTCTACCGGGTGGCGGGGTATATTCCACCGCTGTCCCCTGGCAGAAAACCGAAAGCTTAGTGGCAATACAGTAACGGGTTATTCGCCTATATCATCTTTAGCATGGGCGAGCACAATACCCGTAGCGACAGTCTCTTCACTACGGTCACCTCTGCTTAATCAACAGGTTACTTGGTCTTGCTGTTTGCCAGCACGTATTCCGCCAAACGATTCGCCGGTTCGCCCGTGATATTAGGGAAGGCAGCCATGGACATGCTTCCTGTCTGTACCTTCTTGATGATGGCATCTTTATTTGCTACCGCAGCATTCAATACCATCACGCTACCATCAGTGTTCGGCTTATGGCATTTAGTGCAGTTCAGATTGAATATATCTTCCCCACTGGCGGTTGCCGCTGGCGTGTAGTTGTCCGTTTTTGAACAGCCGACCAAGCCTATAACTGCAATAGTTGCTAATAATAAAGTTGTTGTTTTCATTTTTACACTCCAGTTTATCTCTTCAAAAATACAAATCTTAAATTTACTCTGCAGCCCACCAAGGCCAGACATTACATCCTGCCGATCCTGACGGTCAAGAGTATTGTTACCGACAAAATCGGCACTCA
>CAJBQQ010000185.1 GCA_903957805.1 uncultured Pseudomonadota bacterium
CCCGACTCTGCCTATAGTTCGCTCTTCGGGGGCTTGTTCAACGATTCCTTAAACAAAAAAGGTACCCCTATGTCGCACTGGTTCAAGGATAACTCACAATCCATCGGGCAGACACCACTCGTCCGGCTCAACCGCATCACCGATGGCGCACCTGCAACCGTACTGGCGAAGATCGAGGGTCGTAATCCCGGCTACTCCGTCAAGTGTCGCATTGGTGCAGCGATGATCGAGGATGCAGACCGACGCGGACTACTGAACCCCGGCAAAGAGTTAGTAGAACCGACCAGTGGCAATACCGGCATTGCACTGGCATTCGTCGCAGCAGCAAGAGGTATTCCGCTGACATTGACCATGCCGGAAACAATGAGTCTAGAACGCCGCAAGCTGCTGATTGCCTATGGAGCTAAGCTGATTTTGACGGAAGGTGCTCGAGGCATGAAAGGTGCAATCGAGAAGGCCGAGGAGATTGTTGCCTCTAACCCTAGTCGTTACCTTCTTCTTCAACAGTTCAACAATCCTGCCAACCCGTCCATCCACGAACAGACCACGGGTCCAGAAATCTGGAATGATACCGATGGCGCTATTGATATCCTTGTCTCCGGTGTGGGGACGGGGGGCACGATTACCGGCATTTCACGCTACCTCAAAAAGACCATGGGCAAGGCCATTATTTCGGTTGCAGTTGAACCTGCGGCCAGCCCAGTACTCACCCAACAACGCGCCGGTGAGCCTCTGAAACCTGCTCCACACAAGATTCAAGGGATCGGCGCAGGTTTCGTTCCGGGGAATTTGGATCTGTCGCTGGTGGACGAGATTGAGCAGGTCAGTAATGAAGAGTCAATCCTCTACGCACGGCGCCTTGCTCGCGAGGAAGGGATCATCTCTGGCATCTCATGTGGTGCCGCAGTTGCGGCGGCGGTGCGCCAGGCCAAGCGTCCCGAAAATGCAGGCAAGATGATCGTTGTCATCCTGCCCGATTCCGGTGAGCGTTACCTGAGCACCATACTTTTCGAAAATATGTTCGACGGCCAGGGATCGGTGTCATTGTGACCACCCGTAAGAAAGTTAGCGATCCATCGCCGGATGAATCTCTTCTGGAGATGGATACGATTGTGGCCGATCTGCGTAACTTGCGTATGGCCTCTCTGGAACAGCGAAAACGTCACGACCGCCCTCCCCGTCTCCCATCACGCAAGATACTGGCCGATATCACAGATGGTCTGAGCGCAGCCCTTTTCCCGAATCGTCTCGGATCACCGAAACTCACGGATGAGGATATTGATCACTATGTCGGAAAGACATTAGATAAGTCACTGAAGGATCTTCTGTCACAAGTACAGAGAGAGCTCAACTACGCTTCCACTCCAGAAACGACTGATGACCAAGATCTCGATCGTGCATCCGCCATCACTCACTCATTTGCCAAGCGTTTACCCGGCATCCGAAATTTACTCGATCATGACATCTGCGCAGCCTACGAGGGTGATCCTGCTGCCCGCAGCGTCGATGAGGTATTGGTCTGCTATCCAGGTATTACCGCCATCATGTACTACCGACTTGCGCATGAGCTATACCAACTCGGAGTTCCTCTGATCGCACGTATGATTTCAGAAATCGCTCATTCGTCTACAGGAATTGAAATTCACCCGGGTGCTCAGATCAATAGCAGTTTTTTTATCGATCATGGAACAGGCGTTGTCATCGGAGAGACTGCAATCATCGGTAAGAATGTACGCCTATACCAGGCAGTGACACTGGGTGCTAAACGTTTCCCGGTGGACGAGCATGGCGCACTGGTGAAGGGGAATGCACGACACCCCATCGTCGAGGATGATGTCATCATCTATGCTGGAGCCACCATACTCGGTCGCATCACGATCGGTCGCGGATCAACCATCGGCGGCAATGTCTGGCTTACACACAGCGTTCCACCAGGCAGCAACATCTCACAGGCACAATAATCTGGGAGAAGTCAGCGCTCGAGTCTGTGATCATGCAATCTCTTTGAGGTATGAGTACTGCGAAGAACGGACCCGGTCCAGTGAGTTGTTTTACCGGCAGCCAGTCACATCTGGAATTAGAATGAGCTATGCCGCATTAAAGATGATTCATATCACCAGCGTAGTTCTGAGCTACCTGCTATTTACGCTGCGCGGGATATGGATGGTTCAGGGCTCTGATCTGCTGCAACGGCGTTGGGTCAAGATCGTTCCTCACGTGATCGATACCGTCCTCCTGACAAGCGCTATCGGTCTGGCAATGGCTTTACATCAGAGTCCGATAAAGGATCCATGGCTCGGTGCCAAGGTCGCTGGACTACTGCTCTATATTGGGCTCGGCATGATCGCATTGAAGCGCGGCAAGACCCGTAAAATGAAGGTCACTGCATTGGTCGCAGCACACATCGCATTCTTTTATATCGTGCTAGTCGCTCTGACCAAGAACCCCCTACCGTTCTAATCAAGCTTCAGATAACGGGTATCCGCGACCACCTTACGCACCGGCAGAACCCCTGCCAGCCGGGCCATTACCCGTTCAGCGGTCAGGCGATAGGTCGTTAGCTTGCCGCCATAGACAGTCAGCACGCGCGGGTGACCCTCATTGTCCAAATGTAGCAGCGTCTCACGTGAACGCGTATTAACCGATACCGCCCCCCCCTCAGGCCCACTAGAGGGCAGCACCCGTAAACCCGCCATCGCTGAAAGTACTGTCTGATCGCCACCCCTCTTTGGAAAATAACGTGCGAGCGTCCTGAGTAAATAAGCCTCTTCCTGCGGTAATGGCCTAACATCTGCAGGATCCCCCTGATAGACCGATTCAGTGGTCCCGACCAGAGTATTACCCTGCCACGGCATCACAAATACCGCGCGCTTATCTTCCGCTTCCACATAATAAATTCCCTTCGTAACCGTACCCGGAACAATGATATGAGTACCTTGAACTAACTCAATTCCAAGTTGGATCGGTGTAGGGTTGATCCGGTCTAATACTTGCGCCACCCACGGACCGGCTGCATTCACCAATACTTTCGCAGCACAGGTCTCGTTTACTCCGTTATGCCGGTACTCGATAATGCTATCGAGCTCCCCATTCTGACCTAATCGTGCACCTGTGAAGGTGGCTGGGACTTTTAATTGAGCACCCATCTGCTGAGCCGATCTCATTACCGCACGGGTTAGTGCGGCGTCATCAGTCTGCGCGTCGCTGTATTGAAATACCGCATCAAGGTGATCTGTATCTAATCCATCCAGATCCTGCCATCGGCTTGATGGAACCCTGGAAAATCTTACCTCTGGCCGCATTCCACCCAATAATGCATAAAGGCTCAGACCCGCATGTAAAAGCCAAGGCCGACGGCTGGTGTCAGGATATACAGGGATATAGAAGGACTTAATCTTGACTAACTGTGGCGCCAGCTCAAGCAGTAGCGCACGCTCTTGTAGACATTCCCGTACCAGTGAGAGCTGGCCACTTTCTAGATAGCGGAGCCCCCCATGTATGAGCTTGCTGGATCGGCTGGAGCTGCCGTTTGCAATGCCGGTCTGCTCAAGCACCATCACCGACAGGCCCCGTGCCGCCGCCGCCTGAGCAATTCCCGCACCATGAATGCCGCTACCGATGATGACTAGGTCGTAGAGTTCCGCCATCTTTTTTTTAAAAACTGGTGATTGGAAGACTGGCACTTCGTCTGCGAAGATGAGCTTACCCGCATCACTCTACCAGGGCAAATATGACGCAAAAGCAACCTATAGCGAGTCCTTACTTTGCCTTGAGTGGGTCATGGCAAACTGGTATAATCACGCGCAGATTTGGCTCTGCGGCTCAACTATGAGTCAACGGCCGAATCAAATTCGCATGCTCGCCAATCTTGGGGTGCTCTCTCCATCAAGGAAATGAGAGTGACTATGGCGGGCAGAGGCTCAACCCTATAGGAGAAATTCATGTCAGTAACCATGCGACAAATGCTGGAAGCGGGTGTTCATTTCGGACACATGACCCGTTTCTGGAATCCCAAGATGGCGCCTTATATCTTTGGCCATCGGAACAAGATACACATCATCAACCTAGAAAAGACCCTGGCAATGTACCAGGATGCAATAAAGTACACACGTCAGTTATCATCCAATAAAGGGAATATCCTGTTTGTCGGCACCAAGCGCCAGGCACGCGATATCGTGCGTGAAGAGGCCCTACGGTGTAACTCTCCCTACGTTGATCAGCGCTGGCTGGGTGGGATGCTGACCAACTTCAAGACAATGAAGCTGTCGGTCAAACGCCTACACGATATGGAAGCGATGACACAGGATGGAACACTCGACAAGCTCACCAAGAAAGAATCACTCGACATTCAACGCGAGCTGGAAAAATTAAACCGCAGTCTGGGTGGCATCAAGGATATGAAGGGCATACCCGATGCCATGTTCGTGATTGATGTGGGCTACCACAAGGGCGCCATCACCGAAGCCAAAAAACTCGGCATCCCAGTCGTGGGTGTGGTCGATACCAATCACGATCCTCATGGAGTGGACTATGTCATCCCTGGCAATGATGACTCCAGCCAGGCGATACGTTTGTACGCGCGTGGTATGGCTGATGCAATACTGGAAGGTCGTAGTCAGATCATTCACGAGATCGTAAAGAACGAATTTGTAGAAGTAGATGAGGCAATGACAGAAGAACGCTTTTCCGGGTAACCGGTTAAAAAAAGGGGGCGATCTGCCCCCTTTTTTTACCTACTAAGTGAGCCCAATTCGGGACTTTCTATCACCGATTGAGCTGCACTACCCGATATTTTGACTAATTTTGTTGGAGAAGATATGGCGGACATTACCGCGGGCATGGTGAAAGAACTACGAGACCTGACAGGGCTCGGCATGATGGAATGCAAGAAAGCATTGGCCGAGTCTGGTGGTGACATGAAAGCGGCGGAAGACTTGCTGCGCATCAAGAGCGGCGCTAAAGCAAGCAAGGCAGCCGGTCGTCTTGCAGCAGAAGGAATGATAGGAGCATATACCTCAACCGACAGCAGAAGTGGTGCAATGGTTGAAGTTAACTGTGAGACTGACTTTGTTGCCAGGAACGAGGACTTCATCAATTTTGCCAAGAATCTCGCACAAATTGTAACGACCCAGAATCTAACCGATACCGATTCTTTGGCAGCTGCCACCCTTGCAAATGGCGAGAATGTAGAAGAGTTCAGGAAGGCGCTGGTCATGAAGCTGGGTGAAAATATCAGCATCCGTCGTAGCATCCGTTATCAAACACAAGGACGCCTTGCCACTTACCTGCATGGCAGCAAGATCGGCGTGATGATCGACTACACGGGTGGCGATGAGTCGCTCGGTAAAGACTTGGCGATGCACATTGCCGCCAGCAAACCGATATGTGTCTCCAAGGAACAGGTGTCGTCTGAACTTCTGGCACGAGAACGTCTGATCTACACCGCGCAAGCGGCAGAGAGTGGAAAGCCTGCCGATATCGTGGCGAAGATGGTAGAAGGCCGGGTCTCCAAGTACCTCGCCGAGGTCACTCTTCTCGGACAGCCTTTCGTCAAAGATCCGGACCAAACTGTGGAAAAACTACTCTCAGCGAAATCCTCGAAGGTCAATGGATTTACCATGTTTGTTGTTGGAGAGGGGATGGAAAAGAAGTCCTGCGATTTTGCAGCAGAGGTGATGGCCCAAGTCAACCAAGCGAAATAAGAAAACCACACTATAAATAGATCGATCGTACCCATGGCCAGTCCAGCTTATAAACGCATCCTACTAAAGCTCTCGGGTGAAGCCCTGATGGGCGAGGACAGCTACGGTATCAACCGCTTTGTGATAGAGCGTATCGTTACCGAGATTGCCGAGGTAACCCAACTCGGCGTTGAGGTTGCGGTGGTCATTGGCGGTGGCAACATCTTTCGCGGAATGACATCAGCCAAGGGTGGTATGGACCGGGCCACAGCCGATTATATGGGGATGCTTGCAACTGTCATGAATGCCCTCGCGCTGCAAGATGCGATGCGATGCAGCGGACTGGTGAGTCGGGTACAGTCGGCTCTTCGTATCGATCAGGTGGTTGAACCCTACATCCGCGGTAAGGCGATGCGTTATCTGGAGGAGGGTAAGATCGTTATCTTTGCCGCCGGTACTGGCAACCCCTTCTTCACGACCGATACCGCAGCCGCTTTGCGTGGTATGGAAATGAATGTAGATATCGTACTCAAGGCCACCAAGGTGGATGGTGTCTATACCAGCGACCCAAAAAATAACCCAGAAGCAGTCCGCTACCAGAAGTTAACCTTTGATGAGGCTATATCAAAGAATCTTCAGGTCATGGATGCCACTGCATTGACTCTGTGCCGAGACCAGAAGTTGCCACTCAATGTATTCAGCCTCTTCAGAACAGGGGCTTTGAAAAGAGTGGTCATGGGTGAGGATGAGGGGACTCTGGTTCACGTCTGAGTCGCCACGGACATCAAGACAGTGTAGGTTTTTATTTCTAATCTTTTTGCACGAGATAAATATCATGATCGCTGACATCAAGAAAGCAGCAGAACAAAAAATGCAGAAAAGCCTAGAGGCATTGAAAGTCGATCTAGGCAAGGTTCGAACCGGTCGAGCTCATACCGGCCTACTCGACCATATCAACGTGGATTACTACGGCACCCCCATGCCGATCAACCAGGTGGCCAATGTTAACCTGATAGATGCACGTACTATCGGTGTCTCTCCCTGGGAGAAGAAGATGCTGGGTGTGGTTGAAAAAGCAATTCGCGACTCAGACTTAGGACTAAACCCGATGACGATTGGAGAGGTGATCAGGGTACCGATGCCCTCTCTAACCGAGGAACGCCGACGTGATCTCACCAAGATCGTCAAGCACGAGGCTGAGGATGCACGCATAGCGATGCGCAATATCCGGCGCGATGCCAATGCTCACCTGAAGGAACTGCTCAAGGAGAAGAAGGTCGCAGAGGATGACGAGAGACGGGGGCAGGATGAAGTTCAGAAGCTCACCGACCGACATATCCTCGAGATCGACAAGATGCTGCAAGTCAAGGAAGCCGAGTTAATGGCAGTTTGATTTGGAACTGTATTCCTCATGCCCACAAATATCAGTTCAACCCGCGAAATACCCAAGACCGGAATCATTCCCCGTCATGTTGCAATCATCATGGACGGGAATGGTCGATGGGCTAAGAACCGCTTCTTACCGCGAGTCGCGGGGCATAAACGGGCGATGGAGACGGTAAGAGGCATCGTCAAGGCCTGCGCTGAGCGGGGAATCGGTTATCTCACATTATTCGCTTTCAGCAGCGAGAACTGGCGCAGGCCGAAGGATGAGGTCTCTGTCCTGATGCAGCTCTTCATCGTCGCGTTGGAGCAGGAGGTCGGCAAGCTACATGAGAATGGCATCCGATTCAAAGTGGTTGGCGACTTATCGAAGTTCGAGCCGAAAATAATTGAATTCATCCGCAACGGAGAAAGTCTGACCGCTGCCAATACCAATCTTACACTTACGGTTGCGGCAAATTATGGCGGACGGTGGGACATCATGCAGGCGACTCGTAATATGCTCTCTCAACGCCCTGAATTAGCCCACAGTTTCGAAGAAGAAGACCTGATGCCACACTTCGCAATGAGCTATGCACCTGAACCGGATCTATTCATCCGGACCGGCGGTGAGAAGCGCATCAGCAACTTTCTGTTATGGCAATTGGCCTATACCGAGCTCTACTTCACCGATACCCTGTGGCCGGATTTTGATGCTGGGGAACTGGACCTTGCCATCGAGTCATACCAGCAACGGGAGCGCCGCTTCGGCCGCACCAGCGAGCAACTTGAAGCCTCATCATCTACAGAAGGAGCGAGAAGGTTTGCGGCCACTGAATCGGCCTAACACTCGCAAAATCCCGACCCGTGAATCTCTGAGTTGGGACCCCCTCATCCATGCTTAAAACCCGCGCTCTAACCGCTGTCATCGCGCTGATCCTTTTTCTGTCGGCGCTGTTTTATTTGTCGCCTATCTTCTGGATGGCAGTGCTGCTCACCCTAGTGCTGGCTGGGGCAGTGGAATGGAGTAAGCTGGGAAAGTTCTCAGCTGCCCACTCGACTATTTACCTGATGTTCACCGTCTTACTGGGTGGGGAGCTGCTGTATATATTGAGCCGTGAGGTTCTGATCGACCCCTACACGACCTCATTCCTATGGCTCTATGCCGCATCACTGTTATTTTGGATGATAGCTGCGCCAGCCCTTCTGAAATCGAACTGCCCGATTAAGAGCCCCCTTCTGATGTCCATAATAGGCTGGCTACTGCTACTGCCGACCGGTCTAGCACTCTACCAATTACGCACCATCAGTCCACTCTTGCTGCTGGGTTTTATGGCGGCTATCTGGATCTCTGATACCGCAGCATATTTCGCTGGACGCGCATACGGTAAACATAAGCTCGCACCCGGCATCAGCCCAGGCAAGACCTGGGAGGGGGTGGTGGGTGCGCTGGTGGCAGTCTCTGTCTATGCGTTGATCTGGAGCCAGATAGCCGGAGAAGATGCCCGGATCATATTGTTACTGCCATTACTGCTCGGTCTGGTCATTCTGGGCATCATCGGCGATCTGTTCGAATCGCTAATGAAACGACATGCCGGTGTCAAGGATAGCGGCAATATTTTGCCCGGCCACGGTGGTATACTTGATCGGATTGATGCACTCACCTCAACCCTGCCTGCCGCTGTTCTAGCGTTGCTGATATTTACTGCCTAAATTATGCCTAACATTCGCCATCTGACC
>CAJBQQ010000186.1 GCA_903957805.1 uncultured Pseudomonadota bacterium
ATTGATTGTGAGTGTTTCTCAGCCACCAAAGCAGACCGGTAACGATCCCAGTCAAAGTGAGGTCCGGGATCGGTCTTACGTCCGACCGCAATATCAGAATGTCCGACAATATCCTTAATGGGGTAGGACTCTTGTAGCAATAAGCTAAGCCTGATCAGGGCCCTATACTGATCATCGGTGAAGGCTGTTCTGTCACTCCCCTCAAGTTCCACCCCGATTGAGAAGTCGTTGCATTGATTCCTCCCTCCCCAGGAGGAGAGACCTGCATGCCAGGCCCGCTTGTCACAGGGGACGAACTGGATAATCTCACCCCCCCGCCGGATAAAAAAATGAGAAGAGACCTTGAGGCTATGTACCGTCTGATAGTAAGGGTGCTCTGATGGGTCGAGCCGGTTGGTAAAGAGTTCGATCACCCCATCTCCGCCGAACTCATCTGGCGGCAGGCTGATATTGTGGATGACCAGCATCTCAACCAAGGTACCGGGTGGACGATCGTCACAATTGGGGGAGGTGATGCATTGAAACCCCTCTACACAACCATTCACGTCAATTCTCATGAGTCTTTCCATCAGTCCCGATTTCTAGTTGCCGTATAGCCAGACTAGGCTTTGTAATCAGAAGGTAAGGCACCATTATGAGGATAATATCGAGTTCAAATTCAGACCGCGGTCTAGACCGAGTGATAATTGGGTGTATCCTTACCAGTATGGTTTACGCTCAAATAGGTGCGTGGCATGGGCCGAAGCTTAGTCCAGGCCGTCTCGGAGCGCAATGCAGTATAACCACCCTGACTGCCGATTCTAACTCGGCTGAAAGGGATTCAATCCGACTTTCTTCAATAATTTCAGGATGATGAGTAAAGCATTCGTAAAAGATAGCGATGATGCCGAGGATCCTGAAGAGGATACTGGGATTGATCTCCTGCCCATCACGGGTAAGAACTACATCACCCCATTGGGTTATAAGAGGCTGATGGATGAATTTCTGTGGCTAATGAATCAGGAGCGCCCTCAAATGACCGCCACAGTGTCGTGGGCGGCAGGCAATGGTGATCGATCCGAGAATGGAGACTATATTTACGGCAAAAAACGTCTTCGCGAGATCGATCGTCGGATCCGCTTCCTTACCAAGCGTCTTGACATGGCCGAGATCGTGGACCCCGAGAAACCACGGGATGATGAGACTCAGATCTTCTTTGGGGCCACTGTCACGTATGTAAATCTGGCAGGGGAAGAGAAGACCATCTCCATCGTTGGGGTCGATGAGGTCAATACCTCGTTGGGATATATCAGCTGGATCTCCCCGATGGCGCGTGCTCTTATCAAAGCCCATCAGGATGATACCGTGACACTGCATACCCCGGGTGGAGTTGAAGAGCTAGAAATTCTGTCGGTCAGGTACCAAGCAATCGAGATGGATCCATTCATCTCGATCAATGCGGGCTAGGGGCTACCTAACTGTCACCTAACGAGACGCTAATGCGAGCGCCTCAGCCACCTTAATACCATCCACCGCAGCTGAGAGTATTCCCCCCGCATAACCCGCACCTTCACCCGCGGGGTAGAGTCCGATCGTATTTAGGCTCTGATAATGCTCATTACGATTAATCCGGATCGGTGAGGATGTACGCGTCTCAACCCCCGTCAGTACCGCATCCTGCATCGTAAAGCCCTTGATCTTACGGTCAAAAATCGGCAAGGCCTCTCGTATCGCGGAGATGGCGTATTCCGGCAGTGAGCTACTCAGATCACACCAATTCACACCTGGTGTGTAGGATGGAACCACCTCACCCGGCTCGCTGGATTCCCTCCCATCGAGGAAATCACCCACCCTCTGAGCAGGTGCCTGGTAGTTACGACCCCCCAACTCAAAGGCACGGGCCTCCCAACTCCGCTGAAAAACAATCCCTGCCAAGGGGTGGCCCGGATAATCTTCAGGTGTTACTCCGACCACGATCCCGCTATTGGCATTGCGTTCGTTTCGTGAATACTGGCTCATCCCATTGGTGACAACCCCCCCCAACTCGGATGCAGCAGCGACCACAGTCCCACCGGGGCACATGCAGAAGCTGTAAACCGATCGGCCATTACTGCTGTGATGGACCAGATTGTAGTCGGCCGCGCCGAGTAATGGATTGCCGTTGCGATCTCCAAACCGACAAGAGTCTATCAATGACTGCGGGTGCTCGATCCGAAGTCCCACTGAAAAGGGCTTGGCCTCGAGGGTGACACCCCGGTCATGAAGCATCTGGAAGGTATCACGTGCACTATGTCCCACCGCCAGAATGACCTGATCGGTAGCGATATGCTCTCCCCCTGATAGGACCACCCCTCTGACCCGCCCATCATTGATTTCGATATCATCGACTCGACTCTGAAAACGAATCTCGCCCCCCAGAGAGATGATCGTCGCACGTATCTTCTCCAGCACTCCGACCAAGCGAAATGTGCCGATATGGGGCTTACTTACGTAGAGAATCTCGGGCGGCGCC
>CAJBQQ010000187.1 GCA_903957805.1 uncultured Pseudomonadota bacterium
GACCTGTGCACCCCAGAAGGACATTTGTCCCCATGGAAGAATGTAGCCTGTGAAAGCCAACATCATCAGAAGGAAGAAGATCATCATGCCGATCAGCCATAGAAGCTCTCTAGGCTTGCGGTAGGATCCGTACATCATTCCTCGGAACATGTGCAGATAGACCACCACAAAGAACATGGATGCGCCGGTGGAGTGCATGTACCGGATTAACCACCCGAACTCTACGTCCCGCATGATGTACTCGACCGAGGCGAATGCCTGGAGGGCATCCGGCTTATAGTTCATGGTGAGGAAAATCCCGGTGAGGAGTTGATTCACCAGAACCAGCATCGCGAGTGAGCCGAAGTAGTACCAGAAATTAAAGTTCTTTGGTGCGTAGTACTCGGAGAGATGTAACTTCCACTTGGCAGTTACAGGGATACGGGCATCTATCCAGCCCATCAGATCAGTCGCTCTCTTTCCCATTTTATGCGGCCTCCTTACTGTCAGACCCGATAAGCAGGAGGCTATCGCTCAAGTATACGTGGGGTGGAATCACCAGATTTGTAGGTGCCGGAAGGTTCTTGTAGACACGCCCAGCAAGGTCAAACTTGGATCCGTGGCAGGGGCAGAAGAAGCCACCTAACCAGTCAGCCCCCAGATCAGCAGGGGCAATCTCTTTGCGGAATACAGGCGAGCATCCTAAGTGAGTGCAAACACCCAAAGTAATCAGAATCTCCGGTTTGATTGAACGGGTCGGATTCTGGGCATACTTCGGTTGCATATCCTCTGCGGACTTGGGGTCAGCGAGCAGGGGTTCAGTCTTAATGAGGTTAGCGAGCATCTCTGGGGTACGCTTCAGTATCCATACCACCTTCCCGCGCCATTCAACCGTGAGTAGCATCCCAGTCTCTAGCTTTGCGATGTCCACCTCGACCGGGGCACCCGCTGCCTTGGCACGTTCGCTGGGCATCATGCTCATAACGAAGGGTGTCGCCCAAGCGACACAAGCAACCCCACCTGCAACAGAGGTCGCGGCGACTAGAAAGCGCCTTCTGCCATTCATTTCATTTTTATTCTCAGTATCTGCCATATATATGCAGCCCCCTTGCAGGTCCGTAATTGTAATTAACAAATTTAGAAACCGGGCAATACTATCACATAGTGTATTAAGAAATAAATGCCAAGTTAAAGATATCCAAATATCCCAGAGCAACCGATGCAGATTCAAGGCCAGTCATCCTTGTCATGAACAAAACGTCTGTATAAGAGGATGCTTTTAGATAGGTAACTATGCAAATACGGCAAGCGTATTTTAATGGCCAAGTCGGGGGGAGGGGGGCGGCTAGGCTCAGTTGGTCAAGGCTAACCCTGCGCAATTAATTCTGTTTGTGTGCAAAATTTAATCAGATGGGATATTTTTATCTTCACTGTATCAGTGCGCCAACAGATAAAGGAGGTGCCAACCCGCACAAATCAGAGGAATCTCGCAACGATTGCAGGGGAATGGAGTACAGCTCCTGCAAATTTCTTGACAGGTAAAAGCTGAGAGGTTAGGCTACGAGGGTCGTTGGAATGGGCCATACAGGTTGTAGTGAATGCTTGATCGGCCCAAGAAACACATAATAACTACGTAACTACGGAACAACAAAGGAGAGAAGACATGGTTGGCAAGCTTTGGCTTAAATTGGTTTTGCTGGTCGGCGGCACAATGCTGGCGGCGTCATCGTACGCGAATTTCCCCAGCGTCCCCAA
>CAJBQQ010000188.1 GCA_903957805.1 uncultured Pseudomonadota bacterium
CTCTTGATGCCGTTGCTGCAGCAACTGAATCTTCAGGCACTCGATAAGGATCCCAAGACCCTCCTCCAAGAGTATCTTCAGAGTCATAAGATGGGACTTCCACAATACGCCGTGGTTGCCACCAGCGGTGAGGCCCATCAGCAAAAGTTCATGGTGGAATGTATTATTGCCAAACTTAATATCCGTACGATTGGTGAAGGATCTAGCCGTCGTAGTGCTGAGCAGAGCGCCGCTAAAGAAGCCTATGAAGAGGCACAGTCACGTGCTTGAAGATTGCCAAGAACAGAACACCCTAAAATCTCTTACAATGAATTTTATAAGATGACAGCCAATCTCAACTATCGTACCGGCTTCATCGCCATCATCGGTCGACCCAACGTCGGCAAGTCCACCCTACTCAATAGTCTGATCGGCCAGAAGGTCAGTATCACCTCCAAGAAGGCACAGACGACCCGACACCGCATCACAGGAATACTCACTGATGATGAGTCTCAGTTTATTTTTGTGGATACACCCGGCTTTCAGAACCGTCATACAAACCGACTGAATAGCCTGATGAACCGCACCGTCACCCAGAGCATGAAGGATGTGGATGTGGTGATATTTGTGATTGAGTCACTCCATTTTGATGAGCGCGACAGGCTGGTATTAAAACTTCTTCCGACCGATCGTCCTGTGATACTGGTCATCAACAAGATTGATCAGTTATCCGAAAAATCACGACTCCTCCCCTTCCTGGAGAAGATGGCTAAAGAATTCGCCTTCACGGCGATGGTACCTGTCAGCGCTCAGGAGAGATTGCAGCTGCCGGACCTGTTGAGCACGATTAGACCCCACCTGCCGGTAAATCAACCTCTATTCGAGCCGGATGAGTCGACCGATCGTAGTGAACGATTCATCGCTGCAGAATTGATACGTGAAAAACTCTTTCGTCTGACCGGTGAAGAGATCCCCTACTCAACCAGCATCACCATAGATCAGTTCACAACCGAGAATGATCTCCGTAAAATTCATGCCTGCATCATTGTCGACAAGTCCGGGCATAAGGCGATCATCATTGGCAAGGGTGGCGAGAAACTCAAAATGATCGGGACACAAGCACGTAAAGATATGGAGAGCATCTTTGGTGGCAAGGTCTATCTAGAGATCTGGGTAAAGGTGAAGTCGGGATGGGCTGATGATGCACAGATGCTGAAAAGCTTAGGATATGGATAATCTCTACAGAATAAATAAATCAGACCCGTTTTAGACAAGAGTCATGACCACGGATAAACACCGGCAAGATGCCCAGCCAGCCTTCGTGCTGCATACCTACCCCTACCTCGAGACCAGTCTGGTGATAGAGACCTTCACCCAGAATTTCGGACGGGTACCACTGGTCGCGAAGGGTGCAAGACGACCCAGGTCAGCCATGAGGGGCTCCCTCATGGCATTTCAACCGTTACAAATTTCCTGGGCTGGTAAATCAGAACTTAAGACTCTCCATAAGGTCGAGTGGCAGGGTGGCCAACCATTCCTTCAGGGGATGAGTCTGATCTGCGGATTTTATTTGAATGAGCTTCTGGTCCGATTACTTCACCGTGATGATCCACACGAGCAGTTATTCCTGTACTACCAGCAGACGCTGGCAGCACTGAGCATTCAGAAGGATTACACTCCGGTACTACGACACTTCGAGCAGCGTATGCTGCAAGAGCTCGGTTATGCACTTACACTCAGTCATGATGTCGAATCGAGTAAGCCAATAGACTCGGATCAAGAGTACCGTTACAAGATCGAGCGTGGACCGGTGTCACTAAAGGAAGGACCCAACGGATCCGGGCTTAAAATCAGCGGAAAGACGTTACTGGACATGGATCAGGACGATTACTCCGATGCCGTTACCCGTCAACAGAGCAAGGCATTGATGCGTTATATCCTTAACCATTACCTGGGCGACCAACCCCTCCATACAAGACAATTGCTGAAGGATCTACAACAACTATGATCGAACTCGGCGTTAATATCGACCACGTTGCAACCTTACGACAAGCTCGCGGAACAAGCTACCCCAGCCCGGTAGAGGCTGCTCTAATAGCAGAATCTGCTGGAGCAGATGCGATCACTCTCCACCTTCGTGAAGACCGCCGCCATATCCAGGACAGAGATGTAGAGACTCTGAAGGGGATGCTTAAAACCCGCATGAATCTTGAAAGTGCAGTGACTGATGAGATGATCAGCTTCGCGCTACACATCAGACCTGAGGATGTCTGTCTAGTGCCAGAACGACGTGAGGAGCTCACTACCGAGGGGGGGCTCGATGTATTGCGCCATTTCGAACAAGTGAAGTCAGCTTGCGAGAGACTCTCGAAGGCCGGAATCCAGACCTCTCTATTCATCGACCCAGATCCAGCTCAGATTGATGCAGCAGTGAAGGCCGGTGCGCCCGTGATCGAAATCCATACCGGCCACTATGCCGACGCCACCACCGAGAGTGAACAACAGGCCGAGTTTGAACGGATCCGTGCCGCGGTCATCTGTGGTATCGATCGCGGTCTGAAGGTGAATGCGGGACATGGACTGCACTACCAGAACGTCCAACCGATCGCTGCTCTGTCCGGGATATCTGAACTGAATATTGGACACGCGATCGTGGCTCATGCACTCTTCATCGGATTTGAACAGGCTGTACGGGAGATGAAGAGATTACTACTGGAATCCCGCGGATGATCTACGGCATCGGCACTGATCTGGTCGAGCCATCGCGTATTGCACGTCTACTGGAGAAGTACGGTGAGCGCTTTGCCAAACGCCTTCTGACAGATCGAGAATGGCCTGAATATCTCAAGAGTGGTCAGAAGGTGATGTTTCTGTCCAAACGATTTGCCGCTAAGGAGGCCCTATCCAAAGCGTTCGGGACCGGCTTGCGTTACCCCGTGAGCTTAAACCATATCGGCATCACTCATGATGAGCGCGGAAAGCCCTGCTTCGAATTTCACCCTGACCTAAACGAGCTGCTCAAGAATGAAGGAATCACTCATCATCATCTCTCCATCAGTGATGAACTCAACCTTGCCTGCGCATTCGTTATCCTGGAAAAGTCGTCATGACTCTCGGTCCCATCATGCTCGATATCGAGGGCAAGCAACTGACCGACTCTGATCGGAGAAGACTTCAGCACCCCCTGACCGGTGGCGTGATTCTATTTAGCA
>CAJBQQ010000189.1 GCA_903957805.1 uncultured Pseudomonadota bacterium
ACTCATAGGCGAGTCCGAAGTGACCAACATTGTCAGGGCTATAAACCGCCTGGCGTAAGGACCTGAGCATGACTGTCTGTAGCAGTTGTGCATCCGGCCGGTCCTTGATCTCGGCCAGTGTCTTGGCATAATCCTTCGCATGTGGCTCATCCCCTCCACTCAACTGAAGACCGAACTCCTTGAGGAAGCTGCGAAGTGCGATCAACTTCTCTGGTGTGGGCCCCTCATGGATACGGTACAGGGTCGACTGCTTGTGCTTTTGTAAGAAGTCGGATGCACATACATTAGCAGCCAGCATGCACTCCTCGATCAGTCGGTGTGCATCATTACGCTTCACCGGCAGGATCCTCTCGATCTTACCCTGATCATTAAAGATCATCTGGGTCTCGATCGTCTCAAAATCAATCGCACCACGCCTCTCACGAGCCTTCAGTAGTAACTTAAATAGCGTGTAGATCAACTGAAGATGAGGCAGCAGCTGCGTATGTCGGCTGGCATCCTCACACAGAGGATTCTCCAGCATCGCCGCTACCTGAGTGTATGTGAACCTCGCGTGCGAATAAATGACTGCTGGATAAAATTGGTAATCGAGGAAATCACCACCGGAATCAAGATGCATCTCACAAACCATGCAGAGACGGTCCACCTGCGGGTTGAGGGAGCATAGCCCGTTAGACAAGACCTCCGGCAGCATGGGAATCGCGCGCCTCGGGAAATAGACCGAGTTACCACGATTGAATGCCTCACGATCAAGCGCATCGGTGGGTCGTACATAATGACTGACATCTGCGATCGCGACATATAACTTATAACCGTCACCATCTCGCTCACAGTAGACCGCATCATCAAAGTCACGTGCGGTCTCTCCATCAATCGTCACCAATGGAAGATGACGAAGATCCTTCCTTCCGGCAAGATCACTCTGCACCACCTTGTCCGAGAACTTGGCAGAGACCTTGTCCACTTCGGGCGGGAATTCGTAGGGAAGATCGTACTTACGAAGTGCGATCTCAATCTCCATCCCGGGTGCTGAGTAGTCGCCCAGAATCTCGATAATGCGTCCGATCGGTTGAGCATTCTTGCTGGGCTGCTGGATAATCTCCAGCATCACCACCTGTCCTGATTTGGCTCCCATGGATTCCTCCTTGGGGACCAAAATATCTTGGCTGATGCGCCTGTTTTCAGCCTCTACAAAGAGAATCCCATGATCCGAGTGTAGCCTCCCGACCAACTTTGTAACGCCTCGCTCCAGCACCTCAACGATCGTGCCCTCCCGACGGCCACGTCGATCCAGACCGGTCTCGCGTAACATTACCCGGTCCCCGTGAAGTACCTTGTTCATCTCCTTGGGGCCCAAGAATAGGTCGGGACTACCATCATCTGGAATTAGGAAGCCAAATCCATCGGCATGACCCTGAACCTTACCCATGATCAGGTCGAGCTTCTCGACCACGCAGATATCACCCTTGCGGTTACGCATGATCTGCCCCTCCCTCACCATTGCGGCAAGACGGCGGCTGAATATTTCGTGTTCCTCTGGGGTGATCGAGAGA
>CAJBQQ010000190.1 GCA_903957805.1 uncultured Pseudomonadota bacterium
CCCGCCTCACCAGCTACTGCTCGTGCTAATAGTGTTTTTCCAGTTCCGGGTGGGCCGATGAGTAGGATGCCCTTAGGTGATCGCCCACCGAGACGGCTATAACCTTCAGTATCTTTAAGGAAATTTACAATCTCGATCAGCTCATCCTTGGCCTCATCGACACCGGCCACATCCGCGAATGTGACCTTGATCTCCTTCTCAACGAATACTTTTGCTCGGCTCTTGCCGATCGACATTAGCCCACCACTCATTCCACCGCCCATCCGTCGTATTGCATACATCCAGATCGCGATGAAGATCGCAGTCGGCAGGATCCAGGATAGAAGGTCGTGGAACCAGGTGCTCGGTATCACCCCTGTATAGGTGACGTTATACCGATCAAGCTTGTCGGCAAGCTCTGGCTCCACACGGGTTGTGACAAAGTCCTTCCCCTCATCAGCTCCAGTCCCCCTGAACTTGCCATAGATGTAGTCGTGTGTGACCGCGATCTCGGTAATCATGCCTTGCTCGAGAAGGGATTGGAAACGGCTGTAGGGGATCGGCTCGACCTTGCTGTATTTCTCGTATTGGCTCTGAACGAACAAAATTCCGACCAATGCAATGATCACGTACCAGAAATTAATCTGAGTCTTCTTGTCTATTGAATTCTCCATAGGCACGGCTATATTTGGGACAGTTTAGTGACAATTCAGCATAGCACACGGTCCAGATAGTCCTGATCAGTGGGTATAGGGGTCGTCGTTGGAATACAGTTTCGATACAGGCTATGACGAGTGCCTTAAAATTATTCTAGAACAACCGGATATAAGGTGAGCAGCGTCACTGACTGACTGGTATAATGCCGCCCTTTTGTCGTTCCCAGAACAAGGATTCACAATGTCCCGTTCCATTCGTAATATCGCTATCATCGCCCACGTTGATCACGGCAAGACCACACTGGTGGACAAGCTGTTGCATCAAGCAGGATCTTTCGCAGCTCACCAACACATCGCAGAGCGAGTGATGGATTCAAATGATATCGAGCGTGAACGAGGTATCACCATTCTTGCTAAGAATTGTGCGGTCGATTACGAGGGGGTCCACATTAATATTGTGGACACACCGGGGCATGCTGACTTCGGTGGTGAAGTCGAGCGAGTCCTGTCGATGGTCGATGGGGTTTTACTCTTGGTTGATGCGGTCGAGGGGCCGATGCCTCAGACACGGTTTGTCACCAAGAAGGCACTGGCGCTGGGATTACGGCCCATCGTTGTGATCAACAAGGTTGACCGGGATGGGGCTCGCCCTGATTGGGTGGTGAACCGTACCTTTGAATTATTCGATAAGCTTGGTGCGACTGAAGAACAGTTAGACTTTCCGGTGGTCTATGCATCTGCACTGAATGGCTATGCCATGCTCGACCTAAAACAAACCAGCACCGACATGCGCCCGCTATTTGATGCGGTTCTGAAGCATGTCCATGCACCGGTCGGTGATCCTGATGAGGCGCTACAACTACAAATCAGCGCATTAGATTACTCCAGCTTTGTAGGACGTATCGGTATCGGACGCGTCTCTCGTGGACGCCTCAAACCGGGTCAGGAGGTGATGGTGCTGGCAGGGGATAAGGTCATTAAGAAGGCCAAGGTCAATCAAGTACTCGGCTTTCGCGGGATCGAACGGATACAGCTAGACGAAGCACTTGCGGGTGATATCGTGCTGGTCAATGGTATTGAGGAGCTTTGTATCGGTGCTACGCTGGCAGATGTCAATCAGCCAGAAGGTCTTCCAATGCCGGCCGTGGATGAGCCTACCCTGACAATGAACTTTCAGGTGAATACCTCACCCTTCGCAGGCAAGGAAGGAAAGTTCGTCACCAGCCGACAGCTAAAGGAACGTCTGGAGAGAGAACTACTGACCAATGTCGCAATGAAACTTGAAGATACCGGTGATACGGACTCATTTCTGGTCTCTGGTCGAGGTGAGTTGCATCTGACTATCTTGCTGGAGAGTATGAGACGTGAGGGATATGAGCTTGCTGTATCGCGCCCACATGTGGTTATTCGTGAGATTGATGGAGCCAAGTGTGAGCCATTTGAAATGCTTACCGTCGATGTTGAAGAGGTCAATCAAGGTGCTGTGATGGAGGCACTGGGTGCACGTCGTGGTGATCTGCAGGATATGGTCTCTGATGAGCGTGGACGTGTCCGCTTGGATTACCGTATTCCAGCACGTGGACTGATCGGCTTTCAATCCGATTTCATGACCATGACTCGCGGTACCGGCATCATGAGTCACGTCTTCGATGAGTATGCCCCGGTCCGACCCGAGATCGCATCGCGTCGGAATGGAGTTCTGATCTCCGCCGAGCAGGGTGAGGCGGTTGCATACGCGTTGTGGAAGTTGCAAGAGCGTGGCCGCATGTTCGTGAGCCCAGGAGACCGTCTCTACGAGGGGATGGTGATCGGTATACATAGCCGTGATAATGACCTGGTCGTGAACCCAATTAAGGGCAAACAACTAACCAATGTACGCGCATCTGGAACTGATGAGGCCGTCACCTTGACGCCACCGATTTTACTGACGTTAGAGTCCGCGATCGAGTTCATTTCTGACGATGAACTGGTAGAGATTACCCCTAAGACGATCCGGGTCAGGAAGCGTTACCTGCAAGAGCACGACCGCAAGAAGGCATCACGGGGCGCAGCCTAGTCAATTCCTCATACCGATACATGAGGCAATACCGGCTTAACCGGCGTTGCCTCCCCCCGCCCTCTTCCCATCGGCTAAATCTGGCCGGATGAAGGTGACCCATCATGACCGGAAAGACTCTCTGGTATCTCGCTGATCCCATGTGCTCCTGGTGTTGGGGCTTCGCAC
>CAJBQQ010000191.1 GCA_903957805.1 uncultured Pseudomonadota bacterium
CAACGGCAAGCTGCGAGTAGCGGAGAAGATCGATGGCGAGTGGCATACCCACCAATGGCTCAAAAAGGCAGTTCTGCTGTCATTCCGCATGGAGGACAACAGCTTCATCAAGGGGGGCTTTTCCAACTATTTTGATAAAGTACCTTCCAAATTTGCGGACTATAGCTCTAGAGATTTCCGTGATGGTGGTTTCCGCGTGGTTCCACCAGCAGCCGTACGCAAGGGCTCATTCATCGCCAGTAATGTGGTACTGATGCCATCCTATGTAAATATTGGCGCTTATGTGGGTGAAAATACTATGGTCGATACCTGGGCCACGGTAGGGTCTTGTGCTCAGATAGGGAAGAATGTTCATTTATCCGGTGGGGTGGGTATCGGCGGCGTGCTAGAGCCAGTTCAAGCAAATCCGACCATCATTGAGGATAACTGCTTTATCGGTGCACGTTCAGAGGTGGTCGAGGGCGTGATTGTGGGTGAAAACTCAGTGATCTCAATGGGTGTTTACATCGGTCAGAGTACAAAGATTTATAACCGTGAGACCGGTGAAGTAAGCTACGGTCGCATCCCGCCTGGGTCTGTGGTGGTCTCTGGCAATCTGCCTTCTGCCGATGGCAAGTACAGCCTTTACTGTGCGGTGATCGTCAAGCAGGTAGATGCCAAGACCCGAGCCAAGACCGGAATCAATGAGTTATTGCGTGGAATCTAAACGGCCTACTATTTACTCAATACCGCTTAACTGACCAATACGCCATGTCAAACGATACACTATCCCTTGCACAGACTCTGATAGCCTGCCGTTCGCCCACTCCGGACGATGGGGGCTGTCAGGAGATTCTGGTCGATCGTTTACTAAAGCTCGGATTCCAGATCGAAAGAATGCGCCACGGTGCGGTCGACAATCTATGGGCAAGACGCGGAGCTGCCAGCCCACTTCTGTGCTTTGCAGGCCATACCGATGTAGTTCCGACCGGCCCGCTAGAGAAGTGGGATAGCGACCCATTTACCCCAGTAATTCGAGACGGCAAGCTCTATGGCCGCGGCGCGGCCGACATGAAGGCATCTCTAGCGGCATTTGTCACCGCGATTGAGGCTTTTGTTGCCGATCATCATGATCATAATGGATCGATTGCACTGCTGATCACGTCCGATGAAGAAGGCATTGCGGTGGATGGTACCGTCAAGGTGGTGGAGACTCTCGGTCTGCGCAGTGAGTTAATTGATTTTTGCATTGTCGGCGAACCTACCTGCGTAGACAAACTGGGCGATACCGTTAAGAATGGCAGGCGCGGATCATTATCTGGAACCCTCATAGTAAAGGGTATTCAAGGGCATATTGCTTACCCCCACCTAGGGAAGAATCCAATCCATTTGGCAGCACCTGCCATTGCTGAACTGGCAAAGACTGAGTGGGACCATGGAAATGAGTATTTCCCACCGACCACCTGGCAGATTTCAAACATCAATGGCGGAACCGGCGCTACCAATGTGATCCCCGGTGAGGTCAAGATGTTGTTCAATTTCCGTTTCTCCACCGCAAGCTCAGTCCAATCACTGCGTGATCGTGTGCATGCTATTCTCGACCGACATGGCCTTGATTACGATTTAATATGGGAACTCTCTGGCAAGCCTTATCTCACTCCCAAGGGCATACTGGTTGAAGCGATAGGGCTCGCGATCAAAACTGTCACCGGAGCAGAGCCACAACTCTCCACCTCTGGTGGCACTTCTGATGGACGCTTCATCGCCGATATCTGCTCACAAGTGGTTGAATTCGGCCCTCGCAATGCCACCATCCACCAACTCAATGAATGCGTAGAGGTGGATGATGTGGAGCGGTTATCGCAGATCTACCGATTAACGCTCGAGAACTTGCTGCTAAAGTAATAAAGCATCTATCTCTCTAAGATACTCATGTTCACTCAAGCGGAATCCCAACTTCATACCTTCCGTGATCTATTGCGTTTTTCGGTGAGTCGCTTCAATGAGGCCGACCTTTTCTTCGGTCACGGTTCAAGTAATGCTTACGATGAGGCTGCCTACCTCATTCTGCATACTTTACATCTGCCACCCGATCAGATGGAGACTTTTCTGGATGCACGCCTTACCAATATGGAGATCTCACAAGTATTAGGCATTGTTAAGCGACGCGCCCTAGAAAAAATTCCGGCTGCCTATCTTACCCATGAGGCCTGGCTGGGAGATTTTAGTTTCTATGTGGATAAACGGGTGTTGATACCACGATCATTCATTGCTGAATTACTTCGTGAACAGCTCTCTCCTTGGGTGTCTGATCCCTCATCTGTCCATTCCGTGCTTGACCTATGTACCGGATCAGGATGCCTTGCGATTCTTCTCGCACATGCATTTGAGAATGCCACGATCGATGCAACCGATATCTCAGATGAGGCGCTAGAAGTTGCGAACAAGAATGTGGAAGATTATGATCTGAATCCTAGAGTCCATCTATTGCAATCAGATTTATTCGGCGCATTAGAGGGCCGTCTCTATGATCTGATCATCAGCAACCCGCCTTATGTAAATGCTGAATCGATGGCCTCACTACCGGAAGAGTACCGCCATGAGCCTCGCAGTGCACTAGCGAGTGGCAATGATGGGCTTGAGGCAACGAAGGAAATTCTTAAGAGGGCCGCCGACTATTTAACCAATGAGGGAATGTTAATTGTCGAAATCGGTCACAACCGAGCCGCATTGGAAGAGTCATTCCCACAGACCCCATTCACCTGGCTTGAGACCAGTGCAGGCGATGGTTTTGTATTTATGTTGACGCGCGATCATCTCCCACAATAGATAGGTATGTATCGACTGACATGAGTGGCTCCGAGCAAATAATATTGATAATCATGGCCTATATTTCAACTGGTATCGGATTGATTGGCTATGACTTTGCCACCCCTGTATCTGAGAGAAAGGCTTATATTCGCGAAGGGAATCTAAAGGCAGGCCTATCGATTCTATTCTTTTGGCCGGCAACAATTATGTTTGATGTATTTGGAATTGGTGGAGCTTGCCGACAAACCCCACGCTTTCTTCTGAGCGCTTTCATGCTGGTTGTAACCATGTACTTCTGTGCAATGGTGATTTTCTTGCTGTCTCGATGGCTTGTCAGTATCAACTGGATAGCATTCACCGCTACCGCTATTGTTCTTTTCATTGTTAACCCAATGATCACCGCACTTACATTGCCGCACCATGCAGCACCCGACTCGAAGTGATTCCCCAACCACCTATTAATTTCATTTCAATCTACTTTAGAGGCCTGCCGATGAAGAGAGTATTCAAATCACTATTACTTCTATCCTCACTGTTACTCTTTACGCCGCAAGTTGCCATGGCGGAGAGCTACCGCATTGATGCAGGGGAGAAATTTCTCAGCGGTATCGCTAATGTTGCCACGGGTGTTGTAGAGTTGCCTAAAACCATAATCATAACGAGCCAACGTGAAAATGTATTTTATGGAATGACCGTCGGAATGGTTAAGGGGATCATGCATATGGCCGGCCGCACCCTTATCGGCGCACTGAATGTGGCAACATTTCTGCTACCAACTGATCCATGGGTCGATCCACAGTATGTCTGGGAAGACTTTGAAACAGAAACCTCCTACCGCTATCGTCAGACGCGTTGAGTCGAAACTCGCGTACTTTCAAAAATGAGAAGAAATCATAAATTGAGTAGCTCTACTACGAATTTAAATCAGACAGCACAA
>CAJBQQ010000192.1 GCA_903957805.1 uncultured Pseudomonadota bacterium
CCTTGGTGAGCGCAGCCTGAAACAGGTTGCATTTGTGGTACATAAACCGTCGGAAGAGATCATCGATAAAATGATCAGCCTGAAGAAGAGCTTTCCCGGGAGCGAATTGAAAGCGAGTGAGTGTGGAACTACTGCAACTCCACCTTGAGGGTAATCTCGCGGCACATGCTTGCTGTCGTTCTTGCAAAGCGCTGCTGCAACCCCCATCATACATTTCGCTCATCTGACTAATTGGATATGACTATGACGGTACACCCAAAATCTCCACAAGAGATCGAGAAAATGCGAGTGGCGGGCAAGCTTGCCTCAGAAGTTCTTGATTATATTTCTCCTTTTGTAAAGCCGGGGATCACTACGGCTGAGATTGATAAGCTATGCCATGATTACATGGTTGATGTACAGGAGACCATCCCTGCGCCACTCAATTACGCCCCACCTGGATACTCACCCTATCCGAAATCTATTTGTACCTCGGTAAACCATCAGGTCTGCCATGGTGTCCCGGGGGAGAAGAAATTAAAGACCGGCGATATCGTTAACATTGATGTAACCGTCATCAAGAATGACTATCACGGCGACACCAGTCGCATGTACTACGTAGGGGAGCCCCCGATCCAGGCCAAGCGTCTATGTGAGATTACGTACGAATCGATGTGGCGTGGCATTGATGAAATCAAACCCGGCAAGTATCTGGGCGATGTCGGCCATGCCATCCAAAGCTTTGCCGAAGGCAAAGGGTGCAGCATAGTCAAAGAATTCTGCGGTCATGGTATCGGTGCAAAGTTTCATGAGGAGCCGCAAGTACTTCACTATGGACGCATTGGGACTGGGCTCCAACTCAAGGCTGGCATGATTTTTACGGTTGAGCCGATGATTAATGCAGGCAAAGCACCCATACGTCAACTCGCGGATGGTTGGACCATCGTCACCAAGGACCATAGCCTATCGGCTCAGTGGGAGCATACCGTCCTAGTCACCGAAATGGGATACGAGGTATTAACACTATCCGCCGGTGCTCCACCGAAACCTAAGTTCGGCTCCTGATTTCCAGGTCTCGACGACACTTGGCACTTGCTGATTTCGGTCTCAGTGTTTACGACAAAAGCGTCAATACCTGACCGCAGAACATAACGAGAATATTTTTGAGACGATTGGTAGACGCTGAAGGGTAACAACCACTCAGATCTATTTGAAGCGGGTTGTTGAGTGTTCTGCCAGCTATGAAGGGGTGCGTAGCCTCTCAGCCTCCGCAGCACCCCCGTCGACTTACAGATTTAGTGCAGCGTTACAGCTACCATACGTTCGCAGTCAAGATCTGAACAGTAGTTCTCGTAGATTCCATCCAGGAATCCCCACAATGCTTCACAAGCCTGAGTGGTAGCCGCTAACACCTCGGCTCGCTTCTCTGGGGTATCAGCAAAACGTTTAATGAGCTCCCATTCTGCTTGTGAGTGGTGCACGTCAGCCTCTTGGTGTACTGTAAAAAATTCATAGCTGTCAGGATCTTTCATCCCATAAAATTTAGATAGACCATCTATCTTCACCGCAGCAATTTCAGGCACTTGCGACTCAAACGCATGTAACGCAGCCAAGCCTGCATAGAATGGTTGATTCAGACAGATATCGCGAAACGTCTCAACCAGTTTCGCTGTACCCGGTAGCGGGGCGGCTGCCGCCAGACTCTTGTCACTCGAACCCAGCGCCAATGCAAAGGTCTTCCATAATGCAGGGTGATTCTTATCACCGTGCTCTTCGCTGATCAGATTCTTCAATACTTCCTGCCGTACGCTGATATCGCCGCTGTTGTTTTCTGTATGCATGTGCGGGGTATTGAAGTGTACTGCGCTCAAATAAGTTGGCTCAGCCAGAACATTATGGAAGTACTGTTCCGCGTACTGACGCAACTGTTCTTTGGACAGTTTACCCTCCGTCCAAGCCACATAGAAAGGGTGCTTGAGAAGACTCTTCGCAGCAATAATGGAATCAATCTCTTGCTTGAGCATCGCGTTGGTCGTCATGGTTTTTCCTATTGAATAGAAGTGATTAATTGGTAATGCGTATCATCGCCAAATAATATCCCCAAGTCAAATTTTGGTGCGCATGATTCTGGCCGAAAAAACGATTACGCTCCTAAAAATACGGCAGCCTCATAAGATATTTGCACCCCCCTTAATGGCGCTACTTAATTCCTGGCCCCATCACCTGCCCATTAGCAGATAAACTGCAGCCTAATCTACTCGCGGATAACCTTATGGATGAGCAATCGAGCCTATTGGCACTGTTCACCAGCAGCTTTCTTGGTGCCACACTCCTCCCGGGCGGCTCAGAAGTGGTTCTTTTTGGCGTTTTAACCGCTCACCCCCAGCTTTACTGGTCTGCC
>CAJBQQ010000193.1 GCA_903957805.1 uncultured Pseudomonadota bacterium
GATGCCATCCCCGCACCTAATCCGACACCCAAAGCGGCAACAACTGCTACCGTAATTTTTGATAACTTCATATCTTCTCCTCCGAGTTATGTTTAATGAATCAGAGGGGATGTTACCGACGCCGTATGACAGCCTCATTACGTCTTTGTAACAGTTTTATGACAGTTATCTAATCGTTATTGAATAGAAGAATGGCATGATAAGAGTGATCTTGAGAAGAGCTGAGATCAACATTCACTTTGGGATGGGGGGGATCGTGAGTCTGAGGAGGGTTGGCAGTTGGAAAACACAAAGGGGGTGAGGCCTTAAGGCCGCACCCCCTTGTGAATTTATTCAGGAGCTAATCTACTACAGATTGAACTAGACGATCAATTATGTTCGAACTCTATACGGGCCTCGCGCTTGAGCAGTTCGGCGATTGAGAGACCGACTGCCGATACACCACCAAATATTGTTCCGACTCGTTTTTGAGTAAAGTTAGCCATGATGGTGGCGTAGGCGCTTGGTGGTAATGGAAAGTACTGTACCTCCTGCACTAACTTGAGTGCATTCTTCATGTAGAAGGTAACAAACTCCTTCACCTCAGGCTTCTCTGCCGCTTTGACATTGACATAGATAAAGATAGGGCGGGCGAGTGGTTGGTAGCTGCCATCCTCAACCGTTTCTAAGGATGGAATAACTCCCCCCTTTCCGTTGTCGACTGCAACAGCGGCTACTTTCTTCTGGTTTTCGATATAGTAAGCGAACCCGAAGAAGCCTAATCCATTCTCGTCACTCGCGACTCCTTGTACCAGAACGTTATCGTCCTCAGAAGCAGTGAAGTCACCACGGCTTGACTTGGCCTTGCCAACAACTGCTTCAGTGAAGTAGTCGAAGGTGCCGGAGTCCGCCCCTGCACCATAGAGCTTGAAGGTTTTATCAGGCCAGGAAGGATTGATCTGACTCCACTTGGTGACCTTGCCCTGTGCGGCTGGCTCCCACATCTTTTTCAATTCTGCAACGGTCATGGTCTTGGCCCAGGTATTCTTTGGGTTGATTGCCACGGTCAATGCATCGTAAGCCACTGGCATCTCGACATACTGGATCCCGGACTTCTTGCACTCCTCCATCTCTTTCTTTTGGATGGGGCGGGAGGCGTTAGCGATATCGATCTCGCCACGACAGAACTTTTTAAAACCCCCGCCCGTGCCGGAGATGCCGACTGTGACCCGGATGGCGCCTCTCTTGGCTATTTGGAAATCCTCTGCAACCGCCTCGGTGATGGGGTAGACAGTGCTCGAGCCGTCAACCTTGACGATCGATTGCGCATTCGTGATACCGGCAGTGCTCATCAACGCGGCCAATACGGTGGACACGCTCAGTAACTTGAATTTAAGATTGTGTGATCGTAACATTTCATCCTCCACTGTTTATGATGGTTGCCACATGGCAACATCGACAGCATCATAAGCCACCGATATTGCAAGATTGTGACACAGGGTATCGTTATATATGTTTGTCTCCCTGTGACTGGTTCAGCATACCTCGAAAGTGGCCACATTCCACTTTTGTCACTGTCATGATAGTCTATACGGTGTTTGCTTAAGCGGTTGAGATAGCGTTCTCTTTATTTATACAACTCTTTAATTTATAGAGGAATAATCATGGAAATGCACGTTTACGATACTTATGTTAAGGCGAAGGATGGCCATACAATGCACTTTGATGTCTTCACCTCGGTCAAGGATGACCCTAAAGCGGTTGAGTACGCCAAGCAGTGGCTGATATCCATTGGCGAGGAGGGCGCCACCATCACGAGCAAGGAGTGTAGCTTCTGTCATAGCCAGAGTGCGCCAGCTAATGTCGTCGATGCGATTAATAAGGATGGCTATTTCATCTATAAGATGGAAGGCTGCAACTAGCCTTCAAGAGCCTCTAGGCAGGTCTCAAGCCATTATCACGGTTGTGGATCCCCTCTTTCCCATAGAGAATCAACCTGAATAATCTGTTATTCTATGGCGCTATTTTGAATTTATGACGGACTGGAAAACATGAGCGAATATCTTTTTACATCAGAGTCTGTATCCGAAGGCCATCCAGATAAGGTTGCCGATCAAATTTCAGATTCTATTCTGGACGCGATCCTGGCACAGGACGCCAATGCAAGAGTGGCCTGCGAGACCCTCTGCAGCACCGGTCTGATTGTCATGTCGGGGGAGATCACGACACATGCTTCGGTTGACTACAATGTGGTCGCTCGAGAGACTGTCAGAAGGATTGGCTATACCAGTTCGGACATTGGTTTTGATTCCTCCACCTGCGCAGTCTTAACCGCATTCAACAAGCAGTCCCCTGATATCGCTCAGGGAGTGAACCGTACTAAAGAGCAGGAGATGGATCAGGGTGCGGGCGACCAGGGTCTCATGTTCGGGTATGCATGCGATGAGACACCTCAATTAATGCCGATGCCGATTTACTATGCTCATCGTTTGATGGAGCGGCAGGCAGAGCTTAGAAAGGACGGA
>CAJBQQ010000194.1 GCA_903957805.1 uncultured Pseudomonadota bacterium
ATTGTCGCACCCCACTGGCTTGGAAAGCGTGTCTATACCTAATAATCCATACCTTCTTCAGGGGGAAAGAGATCTATATAGATAGTCTTGGGAACTAGGAACTGGGAATTGGCCGCAATCAGACTGTCCGCAGCCTCTACCTGGCAGGCGCCAGGGAATCAACTGCCCATTCTCAATATTGCATGTGATGGCGATGACCGCCATGATTTGAAGCGGGATTGCTGGTTGCGGGCTTGGCCGCAGGCGCCTTCCCGTTCTGTTCAGTCGTTTCCCAAGGCATTTCAGTGAATAAATGCCATTTGAATGCCGTGATTGGGTGCTGCACCTGTTCGGCCAAACACTACGTCCGCCCAGGAGAGAGCAGAGTAAGAGGCCTCTTTTTCTTGAGTGGGTGGTTTCGCAGGGGGATATTCAAGCAGGAAGGCGGCGTAGCCGGCTTCCGAGGCGAAGCATGGATTTTAAAAATTGTTTACTACAATCTTGCCACCTGAAATGACGAGATCGGGATACTCAAGAATTTTGAGCGCATGAGTGGGGTCGCCTTTCACTGCAATAATATCGGCAGGTGCGCCGGGCTGTAAGGTGCCCAGCAGCGGTAAACTCAGATGCCGACCAGCTTTCGATGTCGCGCTACGCAAGATATCAATCGGCTTCATCTTTGCCATCTGCATCATATAGATCAGCTCCTGCGCATCGATGCCCCAGGGAATGTCGGGATGCCCAATTTCAGCGCCGTATAAAAATTCGCCGCCCAGCGCCGTCCAAGTGCTGGCATTGTGAGCAACACCTGAACATTTGGATAGAGTGTCCAGCGTAGTGACTATTTTCACCTTCTGTGCCACCGCTTTTTTTAATAACGATTCAGGAATAATGTCACACGGAACGTGAGCCCATTCATCGACACCTGCATTGATGGCGATTTGTACACCTTTTGTTTCAGCGATATGCGCCGTCACTTTGCGATCATGTTTATGCGCTTCGTCCACAATTGCTTTTACGATATTTTCTGGTAACAGCGGCCATGTTTTTTTCGAGTCATTGTGAGCAGGCTGATGAGGGGTATTCGCATGTTCAGCATTCATTTGAGCATGATGGTCATGACCATCACCATGACTGGAACCGTGACCATGATTGGATGACCAGGGTGCACCCGCTTCGCCGCCAGGTTCCAGAGCGACCTTAATCACGGTAGCACCCTTATTAATAAGATCACGGACAGTCGCTCGTGCTTCTTTCTCTGTGGCAACAGCCTTGGCGATATTGGTCTCACCCAGACTTGGAATAGGATAGCCACTAGGCGCCGTAATAATCGGCCCGGAAGTTAGTACCCGCAAGCTTCCATCGCCGCCATACGGCTTGTGTACAGGCCCGCCTAAATCCCGGATCGTAGTAATTCCATGCTTCAGAACGGTGCTGGCCGAAACATTCTGAAAGGCGAGGTGTGCGTGCAATTCGATAAAACCAGGGAGTATGGTTGCGTCACCCAGGTCAATGACTTTCGCATTGCTGGACTTGAATGATTCGCGCATGTCGATTCGTATTATTTTCCCGTTTATCACCAATATCGAAGTATTGGTTCTGATGTTATTGCCGTCAAAAACCCGTGCGGCATGCAAAAGAATGGATCCCGGCTCTGTTCCTTGAGCGACGGCCAGCGGAGTAACAAAGATTGCCAGAGCTAAAAACAAGCAGGACTTGATTCGATTGATCAAGCCATAAAGTATTTTTATTGTCATGCAGTTTCTCATTTTTGAATTGCAATCGGTCGGCATATGTCCAAGTCAAAGCGGCATCAGCATCAGCACCATCACCTATGCCGCCGTATGGTCTTGCTGCGAATGTTCGCCTAGAAGCTTACGGACAAGCCGATTTGCCCCCAACGTCCCGGCATCGGATAGCCGGGACGATAGCCATAATCACTACCCAGCAGATTTTCTGCGGCAATGAATACTTCACCGGCTTTGCCCAGCGTTTTGATTGGGTGAGATATGCGGGCGTTTAACAGAGTAAAGCCATCAAGCATAGTTGTATTGGGGGTGCTCGTGAGCGTATCCCTCGAACGATTCAGGGCCAAGAACTCTGACTGATGCTGCACATCTACGGCCAGACGAACTGGCCCTACCTTACCGGTCACACCAGCGGTGACTGCCCTCTTGGGCGCGAAGGGCAGGTTATCGATGCTAGGATCGAGCAATGTCAAACCACCGAAGATATTCCAATTCTGACTAATGACTTGTTTGACCGATATCTCGGCGCCTCGGACAGTATAGGCACCCAAATTGAGAAACGCCGTCGACGGCCCTCCCGTTGCGAAGATATACTTATTTTTGACCGTATCATGAAACAAGCTGACGTCAACCTGAGTGAACTTTGAGGGCGAGAGCTTGGCACCGACTTCCACATGGTCCAGCTTTTCAGGGGAGAGGTTCTGCCAGCCCGAAATGTCAGGCATGATGGCATTCAAGTTCGCGACTTCCTGACCCGGATAGTTGACGCCACGCGATATGTTCCCATACAAAGTAATTTTTTCAGAAATAAGCGAGAGCCCGGCATGTGGAGATACTGCCGTCCCGAACTGACTGTGATTGTAATACCGCATGCCAACGGCCGGTTTCAACGCCCATCCCTGACCGAGTTCAATTGTCTGATTGATAGCGATATGGGGGGATGTGATGGTCATAGTTGGCGCTTTAAAGTCTGTCATTCCAAATAGTGAATCATTAGATATAGAGCCCGAGATCCAGTCGTTGTCCACTCCACCAACAACCTGCGAACCCTTCCAAAGAGAGAATGTTTCTTTCCAGCGCACCCCGCTCGTCTGGAACCTGGAGATCGTATTTCGAGTGGGTCCATCACGGCCCATAGGAGTCGGAAAGGAGCCCGCATCTTGATTCAACCATTTACCATGTCCTATATTGGTATAAATACGCAGGTCACCCTTCCAGTCTCCATGTTGATGCGACAGATTGGCCCCAAACATGGCAGCCTCTGTACCGAATCGAGGCGCCACAGCAGGAGCAGAGCGCCGATTATCGCCCGGGTCTCCTGCGGTGGTGTTGACATAAAGAAAATTTGCGCCGACAGACCAGTTGTCATTCAATATTAACCCTATACGTCCCATGACATTGCCTAGCTCACCATCTGCATTTGGTCGGTGCCCGTTCGATCTTGCATAGCCTTGAGCCAGCATGAAATCAACCCTCCCGAATTTCCCAGTCATGTCGGCTTGCTGGCTGAACGTTGAAAAATAACCGCCAGCGACTCTGCCATTGATCTTGATACCATCTTCCGTGGCACGCTTTGTCTCTAAATTGATTGATGCAAAGTTGTTGCCGTTTATCTGCGGTTGGGGACTCTTGTGAACAGTAATTGATTGCATCCCGTTGATAGGAATCATGTCAAGCAGCGGATGACCCCAGGGCCCGAAATTCATCGGGACTCCATCGACATAGGTCTTAATCTCGCTCCCCGGGCGACTGGCCCCCATCCCGCGAATAAAGACCCCACCCCCCTCATTTCCGCCAAAAGAGCCTACAGGATTAAAGCGCGAAATTTGGACACCAGGGGTGCGGCGCAATGCGGACGCAAGATCCAATGCATTCTGGTCACGCAACTGATCCTGTGTCACTAGCGATGAGATGGTTGAGAAAGCATCGAGCCGGTTTCCTTCAATGACGGGGTTGGCTGCCACAACAATCGGCGGCAGTGTGGTGGTACTTGGTGCCGGTGATATTGGTTCCGCCCCGGTAGATTTTCCTGTTTCTTGTGCTGGTGAAGCCGACACCGGCTTGGCAGTTTTACCTGCTTCCTGCGCCTGCACCAGTGTATACCCCGCCGGATTTTTCTCGAAAGTGTAGCCACTGTTTCGTAGCAACATGCCGAGACTTTCTTCCACGGTGTAATTACCACTCAAACTCTGAGTGGTAAGCTCTTTTATCGTGTCGGCATCTACCGCTATTGCGATACCGGATTGCTGGGCAAGGCGGTTGAGCGCCTTGCCCAGCGGGCCGGCTGGGATATCGTAGTGAATTCTGGCGGTAGGCGCAACGGTTTGAACCGGGGTTTGAGCATGGATTTGAGTAGTAAAACCCAGCATGAGTATTGCTGCCATAGTGAGATGAACAGCAAAAACAAGCGGGTCAGGGCGGGTTAACGCTTTAGCGTATGCGAATGGGAAAGTCGCGAGGATGGTATTTGCAGTGGATGCTTGTGCTTTCAGAAGCATGGTATGGATTCCTGTATTTTGTTGATCTCACTCTCCTTGACGGATGAGAAACAAAAACCGGAACCACAATGTGTACTTTTTGAATATTTTTAGAACGTAAGCAGCAATAGTAGTTTTACCGCGTATTGCCCCCAACGCGGGACGTGAGTCATTATTTCCGAAATGTATCCGTTGCTATTAGCATATCTGTCGCATCCACTATCACCAGCCATGATGTGACGGTATGTACCCGGATCGGGAAGCTTCTGGCTAACAGTTGCAGGGCTTTATCGGGATCGTCAAGCGGCAGCACGGCCGAGACTTTCATGTTTTCAATCCGGGCGCGGTCATACCGGATAAAACCAGGGCGGTAGCGGGCAACTTCATCCAGCACTTCCGGTAGAGGACGGTTTTCCACTACCAACTGGCGGAATTTCCAGGCATCCGAAACAGCGCGGGCGTCGATATTAGCCACCGCGCCGATTCCTGTAGCAGTGATGCGTACCCCCTGACCGGCGTTGATGATAGTGCCGTTCACGTTTTTCGTTGCCTTATCCTTTGCTTCGTCTTGTAATTTCTTTTCAGTCGCCATTTGTACGGCGGTGCTGGATTCGAGCATGGTGAGTGTGGTGGCATCGGCGTCAAGGCTGACGACAAAGCGTGTGCCGAGTGCGCGAATACTGCCGTGAGCAGTTTCGACCAGGAAGGGGCGCGCGGGATCAGCCGCAACATCCACCAGGATTTTGCCGCGTACCAGCGTCAGCACACGGCGACTGGCATCAAAATCCAGATTGACGGCGCTAGCGCTGTTGAGCGTAATACGGCTATCGTCCGTCAGTGTGCGGGTTTCCCACTTGCCGGGGGCGGTGCGCATATCGGCCAGCAGATAGGCCGGTGGATTACTCTGTAATATGAGCCAGCCGGGTACGGCGAGCGCCAAGACCAACACGAGTGCCGCACCGACACTCTTGATATGCGAGCGTTTGCGGTTTTCTGTAAATCCCGCTTCGATGGCGGTGCGAGCCGGTGCTGTGTTGGAAGTGATATTACGTAGCTGCCGGGTTTGACCGATTAAACTTGCCATTTTTTCATCTGTTTCAGCATGACGCAGATCAGCCTGCTTCCATTTTTCATACTCGGCAAGCAAAGCTGCGTAATCGGAAGATGTTGTATTATCTGCCGATAAGCGGACTAGCCATTCTGCTGCTTGCCGGGTGATGTTATCGAGTGCCGAATGCTGGTTTGTTGCAGCGCGTAGACGCATGAGAAGGTCGACCCCGTGTTTCAGTTCGAATAACTGGCTTGATGGCAATGCACCAGCGCCCGAGCAAGATATTTCTGAATCATCCTGGTCGAGACCCCCAGTTGGCTGGCGATGGCAGCATACGTTTGTCCATCGAGGTAGTGCAGTAAAAAGGCTAGCCGCGGTTTTTCCGCAAGTCCATCCAGTGCAGCGCTGATCTGCGTCAGTGCCTCAACGACGGCCAGGATTTCTACCGGCGAAGGAAAGTTTCGCATCGTTTCAGCGGCAAGAGCCAGTTCAGCCAGATAGGACTGCTCGATCTGCCGCCGCCGCGCCTGGTCGATGATCAGCCGCTTGGCGGTAATGGTCAGATAGGCTCTGGGTTCGTGCAGACAGGGTGCATGCGTCAGAGACAATATTCGTATGAAAGTGTCATGTGCGAGGTCAGCGGCATGGTGCGGACAACCCAGTTTTTTCCTGAGCCAGACGAATAGCCAGCCATGATGCTCGCGGTAAAGTGTGTCGATAAGGAGAGTGATTGAATCAGGCGGATTCATAGTTGGCCGATGCTCATAATCCAGATAAATATGAGTTGTTGAACGATGGGTTAATTGCCCACGGATGCTTCAGCCCCTCCTCAATGCTGCATATGGTGATGATGGCCGCTATGATCTGAAGCAGGGTTGCTGGTGACAGACTTGGCCACAGGTGCCTTTGCGGTCACGGGTTTAGCCTTGGGCTTGAGAGGCATGAACCTCGCTGACTGAGCCTCCTCATCCGCTAACTTAATAAAGACCACGACTACACTTCCTGGCTTGAGCGTCATTTCACCCACCCCCTTCATCTGATTCTCCCCATCAGGTTCAAGCTTGACCGTGGCCCCAGCCTTTCCCTTGCCAAGTTGCAGCGTTGCCTTACCTGTTCCCCCCTCCGTCTTGATGGGGTTATCTCCATGATCGGTCACATAAATCACCAGCTCTTTATCCTTAGTCACCAACTCCAAGTGATAGGGTCCCGCCATCCTTAACTGCCCACCATGAGGGGTGGCCAGCGTGTCCAGATAGTCATCGCTGTGCCCCCAACTGGGGAGTGATAATGCCATTCCAGCACCCACCAATATCATGACTATCGACTTGTTCATTTCCATGCTCCTTTTAAATTAGTCCCAAAACCGATTGAGTCTATCTCTGTCTCTGCACTTAGTTTTGCCAGAGCTCAGTTACACTTCTTGAGTTGCCGGGCCTTACACCTCTCAGCAAGTCTTTCGGATTCTGCTACTTGCTGAGCCGTCATTAATCCGGTCACAACATCGCGTCCCTTCGCCGCCTCTTGATAGCCAGCGTCTGCGCTAAAGCTCAACCACATGTGTGCCTGAGCATAGTCCTTTGACACGCCCTCACCCTTGTAGTACATCAGTCCGAGGTGATTCTGCGCTTCCGAATGTCCCTGTTCAGAAGCCAATCGATACCACTTGAGGGCCTCCTTGTAATCCTGTTTTACGCCCTTCCCACTTCCATACATCTCACCCAAATTATTCTGTGCATTTGCAAACCCCTGCAGGGCTAAAGGCTTGTAAAGCTTTAAAGCTTGAGAATAGTCACCCCTCTCGTATGCAGCATCGGCATCTTCGAAGTGACTTGCACTTGCAGTCCCTGCAAAAAGTAAGAAGCACAGACAGGCGAAAGCACTCCGGCACCGGAAGGTCATAATCTTGTATCGATCAGCCAGCATTGGATATCTCATTAAAATCATTTTTGTCCGCATAAATCCACCGAAGACTTTTAGGTGGCGCTCGATTATAGAGAATCGGCACTCCTTGCTGGACCTTACACGCAAACCGAGACAGGAGCTTAATCACATCCCCCACATCAGCGGGCTTCTCGCTGTGTTTAAACTGACCAGTCAGTTCAATCTCCGGGTGAAGTCTACCATCCTGGTATAGAGACCATATCTCAGAACCATAATCGGTCTGCCGAAGATCGGGCGCAAATCGGCCCAAGTAAGTCGTTAGGTTACCAATATCGCGCTTGAACATGCTGCCCGCATTATTGTTACCGGCAGCGTCAATCGCCTGTGGCAGATCGATAACCACCGGCCCTTCATTCCCGATCAGAACATTGTATTGCGATAGATCGCCATGAACAATCCCAGCGCAGAGCATCCTCACCGCCTGGCGGATCAGGGTCCGGTGATACTCGCGCGCTTGTTCCGCTGTTAATTTTAAATCGTGCATCTTCGGGGCAACATCTCCATTGACGTCGGTTATGAGCTCCATCAGTAACACCCCCCCAAAGAATGTATAGGGCTGTGGCACACGCACGCCGCCGCGAGCCAGACGGTAGAGCGCATCCATCTCGACGCTTTGCCATTCATCTTCCCGCTCTTTCTGTCCATGCCGACTACCCCTCTCGATGGCACGTCCACGTCGACTACTCTTAATCCTACGACCATCAGTGTAATCAACGTTCTTATGAAAACTTCTCTGGTGGGTCTCTTTATAAACCTTCGCGCAGCGGAGAGAGTCTCCGCATCGGACCACATAGACCATGGCCTCTTTGCCACTCATGAGTTGGCAGATGACAGAATCAACAAGACCCTCTTCAATGAGCGATTCAATTCTTTGGGGTATTTTCATGGGCATTTATGTGGGGAGCTGACCCTGTTGTCAGCTTCCCATCTCTCCTTATCAAGGTTAATCGATAAAACTTAATTGCCGCCTTCTCTGGCTCTTTAAACATTTTCCGAGACGAGTCATCTCTCACCAGATGAATCAGATTGTAGGTAGGGAAAACCATCTTGTGAATGTGGCAAATTGTCGCACCCCTCTCGACCAGTACGGATATCGAGAAGGGGAGATACTTGAACTGAGCTTTATGAGGCCGCCGGATCAGCGGATGGACCACCGAATCTCGCTCGACCTTCCAAATGAGAATCTGTCCGTTTTGTAAAAGAGGTGTTTTATGAGCTTATGCTGCCCGATTCTGGCTGGGCTTAATGTCCATGATTGTTACTTGTTGGCACCACTGAGGGCATTGATGCGGCACCGGGAGAGCTTTAAAGAGGGTCACTCTTATGAATCGATTAATTCCGCCTCTATCCAAAGAGGTTGACCACTCCGTCTAGACCGATATGATTAAACGAGTAGGTGGCCTCCCGTTGCACGATCGGCTTGGCATGATAGGCAATACTAATACCTGCCTCTGCCAACATCTTCAGATCATTGGCCCCATCTCCGATGGCAATCACCTGACTCCTCTTCAGTCCTAGTTCGTCAGTCACGCGCGTCAGCACATCGGCCTTCCCTTGTGCGCCGATGATCTCACCCAATACCTTGCCTGTGATCTTGCCATCAACGATTTCAAGTGTATTCGCGGCAGAATAATCAATCCCCAACCTCTCCCTTAAACGGTCTGTGAAGAAGGTGAACCCACCAGAAATAAGCAATGTTCTGATGCCCAAAGATTTCATCCTTTGCAACATCCTCTCAGCGCCGGGATTAAGTTTCAATCTCTCATCGTAGACCTGCTGCAATGCAGACTGGTCAAGCCCTTGCAGCAAGGCCGTACGTCGTGTGAGACTCTCCGCAAAGTCAATCTCGCCCCGCATGGTGCTGGCAGTAATCTCTGCGACCTGAGGTTTGACCCCTTTTAAATCAGCGATCTCATCAATCGACTCGATGGAGACTAAGGTCGAGTCCATATCCATCGCCACCAAACCAAAGTCAGTAAGACTCGCATCCTGGTCCATAAAGGCGAAATCGAGTCCGACCTCGGTGCAGTATTCAGCAACACCCTCCCTCCGTGCGGCTTCTCTCAGACGGAATGCCTGGCCATTGATGCGCTCAATCTGACTGGACTCCGAAATCTTCGCGAGCTCCCTCAGGTCACTATTCCCAATCTCGATACCTTGGATGATGAGATTCATAAGACATTCCGGTTCATGATCAACTTCTATCGTGGTATTCACTGAACGCGTTTCAGCAGGTGACTATATCTTGTATTATCCGATAAACCAGAATAGAACGCTAAGGACCCCTTAACCGCTGTATTGGAAGTGCATAATCCCTTCCGTAATTTTCTCTTGTGATGGACTATGGATAAAGAATTGATCATCGGCACCCCTCTCAGCCCTTCATCCACCCGGGTCATGCTGCTCGGCAGTGGCGAGCTCGGCAAGGAGGTGATCATCGCACTCCAACGACTGGGGGTTGAAACCATCGCGGTGGACCGCTACCCCAATGCGCCGGGTCATCAGGTGGCACACCGTTCTCATGTCATCAATATGGCTGATGGGGCAGCACTTCGTGAACTGATCGAGCGTGAGCGTCCGCATATCATCGTCCCAGAGATTGAAGCGATCGCAACCGATATGCTAGTGGAGATCGAGCAGATGGGCTTAGCTCGGGTCATCCCCACCGCACGAGCGGCCCAACTCACTATGCACCGAGAGGGCATACGACGCCTCGCTGCTGAGACGCTGGGACTACCCACCTCACCCTACTCATTTGCAGATAGCCTAGAAGAGTTGCGTGCGGCAATCGAAGGCGGGATCGGATACCCCTGCATCGTGAAGCCGGTGATGTCATCATCCGGCAAGGGGCAATCGAGAATTGACAG
>CAJBQQ010000195.1 GCA_903957805.1 uncultured Pseudomonadota bacterium
CCAGAGATCAGCGGCACCGGCGAAAGAACTAGAACATCAACAGGATCACCGTCATCCGACAGTGTGTGTGGAATATAGCCGTAGTTACATGGGTAATGCATCGATGTGGACATGAAACGATCCACAAACATGGCACCAGTTTCCTTGTCCACTTCATACTTGATGGGATCTGCGTTCATCGGTATCTCGATGATGACGTTGAGATCGTTGGGAAGATCACGGCCAGAATTTACTCGATCAAGATTCATTTTCTCACCTGATGACTAGATAATTGCCATTATAGACATTGGTTCCCGCGTTTGGGGATTTCATTGGCGAGAACACGGTGCCCCTTTATAATTTAGGGCGAGTTCGGTGTAGATGAATCTCACCGGATCAGTTCGCGCTGAATAGAGGCTAAAAGTGCAAAATACAGAAGATATTCTTCAAGCGGGTGACAGCTCTGAAATGATGGAGTGCGGTGCAATTCCGCATCAGACCCCTACGCACGAGTGGTCAGTTCTAGCGATTCTAGTGGCGGTGCATTTCATCCATATCATGGACTTCATGATCATGATGCCGCTGGGCCCTCAATTCATGCGCGTATTTCAGATTACTCCACCACAGTTCGGATTTCTGGTGTCGATTTATACATTTAGCGCAGGGGTATTCGGTTTCTTTGCTGCCCTTGTGATTGATCGGTTTGACCGTAAGGCAGTTTTGATTGTGCTGTGTGTCGGATTTTCTGGCGCTACACTGTTTTGTGCATTGGCACCGAGCTATTCAATGTTGCTGGTAGCGAGAGCAGTAGCGGGGGCGTTTGGTGGGGTGATGGGTGCAATGGTATTTTCCATCGTAGGGGACATCATTCCAGAATATCGCCGCGGCGCTGCCACCGGAACGGTAATGTCAGCCTTTTCGTTAGCAGCGGTGGTGGGGTTGCCGATCGGATTATTTCTTGCCAATTTTTCAGATTGGCGCGCACCATTCTTTTTTCTGACTGCGTTAGGTGTCATGACGGTCATCGCCACTTTTCTGATATTGCCACCATTGCGTGGTCATCTTGAGCACTATCGGGAAAGTAACCCATTGAATCAGCTGAAGACGATCTTCTCAAATTATAATCATCTGAATGCATTCGCTTTAATAATTATGCTGATGTTCGCTGGCTTCTCAGTAATCCCCTTCATTAGTCTCTATATGGTAGCGAATGTAGGACTGGCTGAAACGGACCTCCCGTATCTTTATTTTTCAGGCGGCTTGGCAACATTTTTTACCGCGCGCTTGATCGGCAGATATTCTGATCGTCACGGTAAGCGCAAGATGTTTGGCATCATTGCAGTCATCTCCATCGTGCCAATCCTGCTGGTCACACACATGACAAAGGTACCGGTAGTTCTAGCAATTGGTACGACTACGTTATTCATGATTTTTGTCTCGGGACGTTTTGTGCCAGCGATGGCCCTGATAATTTCTAGCGTGGAGCCAAGGTTAAGGGGTAGTTTTATGAGTTTCAATTCCTCAGTGCAACAGATTGCCGCAGGATGTGCCTCTTTGATGGCGGGATCGATTATGGGGAAATCGGCTGAAGGTGAACTGACGCAATTTGGTATTGTGGGAATCATCGCAGCTATCTCGACTATTATCTGTATTTGTCTTACAGCTAGGCTGCGCTCTTTTGAAGAAGGTATTGCCAAGTGAGTTCGCTCGGCTGGATACCTTATTTTTTGCGGACTTCACCAATGTTCGTGCCGCTGAGTCCAGTCTCACAAGGTTTTGAGCACCTTCACGGTTGGCCCGATATCTTAGTTTTGGAGCACTTACGGAATAGCACTGCCGTACAGCCCATGACCTACTCTGGGAAGTTGGTTCGCTTTGTTCCCCAGAGTGCCGCACCCCTAGAATTTTCCCAACAGTACGAGCCTCGTATCTATCTCTCTGGAGAGGTCCTGACCCGCCCAAATAACTGGCATGATCTATTTAATGCGCTGGTATGGCTCACCTTTCCTCGTGCAAAGGCAGCACTTAACCGGTTGCACTATCAGGCATTGCTGCAGGAATACGGTAATGATAAAAAGCAACGAGGCACACTGCGCGATGCGGCAACACTGTTTGACGAATCTGGGGTGGTCGTTGTGAGCAGTGACGCGGGACTAAGTAATCTTCTACAAAATTTCGAATGGAAGCAGTTATTCTGGAAGCAGCGCAAGGCGGTATGTAATCATATGAAGTTCTTTCTTTTTGGACATGGGCTTTATGAGAAATCGTTAAAACCATACGTGGGCATGACAGGAAAAGGTGTCGTCCTTTCGGTAGAGCAGGACTTTTTTAATCAACCTCTGGCAGTGCAGCTTGCTATGATTGATTCGATGCTTGAAGATTTATTATCCAGCGGGAAAGTGGAGCACTTTACTTTGTCGCCGGTACCGCTTCTAGGGTATCCCGGTTGGTCAGAAGACAACTTAAACGAAAGCTACTACGACGATAGCCATTACTTCAGATCGAGACCGATACACGTTACAGTTTGATGAGAAGGAGAAGGTTATGCTGGTAATTGCTCACAGAGGGTTTCACGCCTCAGCTCCAGAAAATACTATGGCTGGGTTCGAGGCGGCGGTAACACTCGGAGTTAATGGGATTGAAACTGATGTACGGATCAGCCATGATGGCCAACCGGTGCTGGTGCATGATCGGGTGATTGCATCGGGACACGCGGTAACCGACCTTACTCGTGATGAGATTGAACAAGCGCTCGGTCATAAGGTGCCGACTCTGGATGAGGCTTTAGAGTGCTTTCCCGGTATTTTGTGGAATATCGAGATCAAGACCACCCAGTCATTGGACCTAGTGATTGGTGTATTGAAAAGGTATCAGGTTGGACATCGAATTCTCATCACCTCATTCCGGCATGATGTGGTCTCGGTCTGCGCATCATCCCTCCAGATGGAGTGCGGCTTGCTGGTGGCACATCGGCCTCAGGCTCTTGACTCCTTACTGGCTGGTTGTGAAGGGAGTCCAAGGATTGATCATATCGTCTGGGATTACAACGTATTGGACGAGCTCTTGTTAAAACAGGCCACTGCAGATGGTTTTCGAAACTTTGTCTATGGTCCTGTGACTCAATCCGAGCATCAGCACTGCCGTGATGCGGGTATTGATGGAGTGATCACTGATCACCCTCTTTTGGCGCAGAATATGTAGCTAAGGTCAGATTCATCAACTACTATGAAAATTCAGATTTCATAAGTGTAGAGGGATGGAAGATGACTGAAATTTGCGCGATGCTTGGAGATGAGGCTAATAAGCTCCTTGGCCATGTTTGTAAGGGAATCCCTAAAGATGGCCTGCATGTGCCTGGGCCAGATTTTATCGATCGAGTGATGGTCGCCAGCGATCGTAAGCCCGGTGTGCTACGTAATCTACAGGCATTATATAATCATGGGCGTCTAGCAGGCAGCGGCTACCTGTCCCTGCTGCCGGTGGATCAGGGTGTAGAACATTCTGGTGGCGCTTCATTTGCACCTAACCCTATTTTTTTTGACCCAGAAAATATTGCTAAACTTGCGGTTGAGGGTGGCTGCAACGGCGTCGCGTCGACTCTCGGTGTCTTGGGGATGGTAGCTCGTCGCTATGCTCACAAGATCCCCCTCATTCTTAAGATCAACCATAACGAGTTACTGACTTATCCCAGTAAATACGATCAAACACTATTCGCTAGTGTGAACCAAGCATTTGATATGGGCGCTTGTGCAGTTGGGGCAACAGTATTCTTCGGTTCTGAGGAATCGCGTCGGCAAATCCAAGAAGTCTCTGAGGCATTTGCACAGGCGCATGAGCTTGGGATGGTGACAATCTTGTGGGCTTACACTCGGAACACAGCCTTCAAGACCGCGGACAAGGATTACCATGTCAGCGCAGATCTTACCGGTCAGGCTAATCATCTTGCAGTCACGATCGAGGCCGATATCGTCAAACAGAAAATGGCCGAGAACAATGGTGGCTTCAATGCACTTAAGTTCGGGAAGACGAGTCCCAGAGTCTACGACGAGCTCACCACCGAGCACCCGATTGATCTGGTCCGTTATCAAGTAGCGAACTGCTATATGGGACGAATCGGAATGATTAATTCTGGAGGCGAGTCCGGTAAGGATGATCTTCGTCAGGCGGTGCGTACCGCCGTCATCAATAAACGTGCCGGTGGAATGGGATTAATTTCAGGGCGTAAGGCTTTCCAGAAACCATTTGCAGAAGGGGTGAAGTTGCTGAACGCGATTCAGGATGTGTATCTATCACCCGACGTGACGATCGCATAATAAGATTCACTTGATGATCTTGATTATCTGGCCGGTTACCGGTTCACCGTCTGGATACTGCCCATTGATTAGTCGTAGATAGTTTGCCGCATTCGCGCCCAGCGGCGATTGGCTTGCAAGTTCAGCGTAGCTCAAACCTTTTCCAGCAGTGATGGTTCTGATCGAAAGTGGTTTGATGGATTTTCGTTCGGCTGCAGTTAATGCGTGGAAGCTTCTGATCGCATCGTTAATCTCGGCATGGTGTTGATTGAATATGTCGAGAGAAGCGCCGACCCCCGTCAGGATGAATGCCTGTCCATTATAATAAAAAACTCCTGCCATGAAGGGTCTGCCGTTACGCGTTGTAGATGTGAGTATCGCGGCAGAGAGGCCTTTGATATTGATAGCTAAAACTTCGTTGGAGGCTCCTACTTGAAAATGCTGACGGGCAAAGTCAGCCGGTGATCCGCGTGGATTATCAACCAGGGTCAGTTCCATCAATGCTTCGCCTTGCGGGCTAGTCGCCTGTACCTTGTCCGGCTGATTACGGATGTGCCAACTTGGAGGGAACGTCACGCTGAATCCAAGTTCTCCATGCTGAAATGTATTCTCTCGTATGATCCCGTAAGCAGAGCTCTCCCCATAAGCCATACCCTCAGTCTGATGCAGAAACTCGGCACGGTTATCGGCTGCATTTACTAAGGCGAATTGTTTGGCCTCATCAATGACTTCGTGCAATCGGGTGTCGTTGTCTGGGTGGCTGGCGAAAATTCCATGATAGCGACGAGGTTCCCGTCCCTCCTGGTTAGCGACTTCAATATCAAATAGCTCCTGATTCTTGAGTATGCCGATGACTTTGATCATTGCTTGAGGGTCATAGCCACTGCGTGCCAGATACTCAGCACCGAGACGGTCAGCTTCCAGTTCATGTTCGCGGCCATAGCCCGAGAGAATTACGTTACCCATTACGCCAAGAGCACTCTGCCCGAGCTGCGTCCCAGCCGGTCCAATGTATTGAGATAGCAGAACACCCAGGACCACCGTACCTACATTGGCTGCGGTAGCGGCGGTGTATTGCTGTACCCCATGACGTGCTGTGACATGACCGATCTCATGCCCCAAAACCGCAGCGAGCTCTGCTTCTGAGTTGAGATAAGAAATGATACCGCGAGTTATGTAGACATATCCACCGGGAAGAGCAAAGGCATTTACATCAGGACTGTCGACTACGGTAAATTGATAGTTTAGGTTGGGACGATGACTTTTCTTTGCGAGCTTCTGCCCGATCTCGTTGACATAAGACTGCAGGGTGGGTGAGTTGTAGACACCGTACTCCTTGCGGATACCAGCATCAGCTTGCCGACCGGTGCTCACTTCCTTTGCTTCAGACATGAGGGTGAAATTCTGTCTGCCAGTAACCGGATTAACCGCGCAACCAGAAAGTAGAAATAAGCTGACGAGGAGGGTGATTAGTCGGAGTGCAATGGGGAATTGCATGGCATCATTCGATTCGTTGACAATAAAAAAGGCAGCTCGCAGCTGCCTTTCCATGGGAGCCTGAAAAAATTCTTCAGACGGCTGCCTGACCTTCTGATTTCTTGCCATATTTCTGGCGAAACTTCTCAACCCGTCCTGCGGTGTCCACGATTTTTTGTTTGCCGGTATAGAATGGGTGGCAGTTTGAGCATACCTCAACATGCAACGGCTTGCTCATCGTGGAACGAGTTTGGAAAGTATTTCCGCAACTACATGTCACGGCGATTTCCTGATAATTTGGGTGAATTTCTGCTTTCATGACTTTTATCCTTGATCTGCTCCCACCCTGCGAATTGCAGAGCGGAAAAGAG
>CAJBQQ010000196.1 GCA_903957805.1 uncultured Pseudomonadota bacterium
AAATGTGGACAAGGGGTAGAGTACTAGCGAGACATCTGCATCAGATAGTTCCGATACAGTATAGAGAGGGGTTACGCCAAATTCGGTGATGTTCGCCAGGATAGGTACTTTTACCGCAGCGGCGAACTGCCGGTACATATTGAGCTCGGTCATCGCTTCAGGAAATATCATGTCTGCACCCGCTTCGATATAGGCGCAAGACCGATCGATGGCGGACTGCAACCCCTCTATCGCTAGCGCATCGGTCCGTGCCATGATGACAAAGCTAGGATCAGTTCTGGCATCAACAGCAGACTTGATACGGTCAAACATTTCACTTCTGCTGACGATCGCCTTTCCGGGTAGATGGCCACAGCGTTTGGACTGCACTTGATCTTCGATGTGCATCGCCCCCGCTCCCGATTTAATCAGTGACTTCACCGTGTGACCAATTCCAATCGCAGCACCCGTCTCACCAAATCCGGTATCCGCATCTACCAGCAACGGTAGATCAGTAATATTGGTAATGCGCCGAACATCGGTTAGTACATCATCTAATGTCGATATGCCTCGATCTGGGACACCCAGCGAGGCCGCTGCCACGCCACCACCCGAGAGATAGATTGCTTTAAAACCGGTGCGTTCTGCCATGAGAGCGCAGTAAGCGTTAATGCAACCGGCTACTTGAAGAGGCTTCTCAGCAGCAAGTGCAGCACGGAAACGTGAGCCGGCGGAGGATATGGTCATAGGTGTTAGAGGAGGTGCGGACTCTTAACTGCGTAGGCGAAAAGAGGTAAAAGCGGAGATTCAATGAAATATAGAGATTCCTCTACCCCAGTAGATGTCTCACTGAATCACGCTCTTCAAGGAGATCCTGGTAACTTGCCTGCATTCTTACCTTACCGGAGTCACTTATTTGCAGTCCTTGGACAATTGTGTAAACACCCTCTCGGCAGGTAACAGGATGACCATAAATTACACCTGCAGGGATACCATAGCTTCCATCTGAAGGAATACCCATCGATACCCAATCGTTTTCCGGGGTGCCGGAGACCCAGTCACGGATATGACTGACTGCTGCATTGGCAGCACTGGCAGCACTTGATAGCCCGCGCGCTTCGATAACTGTCGCGCCTCGCTTTTGCACGGTCGGAATGAAATAGTTTTCCACCCATGCAGGGTCATTAATCAGTTCAGTAACCTTCTGGCCGGCAAGTTCAGCATGGTTCAAGTCTGGGTATTGAGTGGTCGAGTGATTACCCCATATCGCCATTCTATGGATACTCGAAACCGGCTGGGTCAGTCTAGTCGCCACTTGTGATAAGGCTCGATTATGGTCGAGTCGAAGCATCGCCGAAAAATTACCTGGCTTCAAGCCTGGCGCATTGCTCATCGCGATATAAGCGTTGGTATTGGCGGGATTGCCGACGACCAGAACCTTGACATCTCGGCTAGCTACTTCATCTAGAACCCTTCCCTGCAGGCTAAATATCGCACCGTTGGTTTCCAATAGATCCTTACGTTCCATGCCTTTGCTGCGGGGGCGTGCTCCTACCAGCATGGCAATGCGTGCATCACGGAAAGCAATTTTGGGATCGTCGGTCGCAATTACGCCCGCTAGCAGCGGAAATGCACAATCGTCTAGCTCCATCACCACCCCCTTGAGCATGGGCTGTGACTGGGGGATGTCGAGGAGTTGCAGGATGATGGGTTGATCCTGACCTAACATGTCGCCGGCGGCGATGCGAAATATCAGGCTGTAACCAATCTGGCCAGCAGCACCGGTAACCGCGACGCGTATAGGGGATTTCATTTCTGCACTCCTGGGAGAAATGGTCAATGCATGGGGTTTGCAACGCATCCGACTATAGAAACATTCGGCGCCGCTGTCAATTCAAGGAATGGGTAAGGGTTATTAGTTTTATTCGGAGAGTTACTTGGTTGTATCGCCTAGCATAACGGGCTAAACTCATCTCTGTCTCTGGAACTTGATTGCATGGAAGCGAAAATTGCAAAGAAAACGCCCCAAGCATCTTAACCTCATAGAAATCAAGCAACCCTTGGCGGCGGTGGTTTCAATTCTGCACCGCGTCAGTGGTGTGCTGCTGTTTTTCCCCGGTATCCCTATTTTGCTCTGTAGCCTACAGACAGCAATGGATTCGCCCCAAAGCTATATTGAATTTCAATCCTTTCTGGCTAGCCCATTGATCAAGGGCTCATTAATGCTGGCGATGTGGTTTTTCTTGCACCACTTCTGTGCGGGTATCCGTCATCTAGCGATGGACTTGCATTATGGTGTCGCGCTGGAGCAATCCCGTATGAGCGGTAAGTTGGTGCTGGTGACGGGAATTGTACTCACCATACTGATCGGGGTGAAGTTATGGTGAAGCTAGCAGTCACAGGTGCGCATTATGGTCTGCGTGACTGGTTAGTGCAGCGTATTACTGCGGTAGTGATGGCAGTCTATCTCCTGCTGCTAGCAGCGATTCTGATCGCCTCCCCACCTCATGATTATGCTGGATGGAGAACGTTATTTAGTGGACAGTGGTTTCGCATCGTATCTTTTCTCTTTTTCGTAAGTCTTTGCTGGCATGCTTGGATTGGAATGCGCAATATTTTAATGGACTATATTCACTCCACTGGCACTCGTCTGTTGATGCAAGTACTAGTCATTTTGGCGTTACTTTTTTATGCTGTATGGTCGGTAGATATCCTGTGGAGATGATGTGGCAATAGCCAGAAGAAAGTTTGATGCAGTCATTGTCGGTGCTGGCGGTGCTGGGATGCGTGCTGCTCTACAATTGTCTGAGGCCGGACTTAAGGTGGCGGTTCTGTCCAAGGTTTTTCCAACGCGATCACATACCGTTGCGGCACAGGGAGGCATTGCTGCAGCACTCGGTAATGTCACCGAAGATAACTGGCACTGGCATATGTACGATACGGTTAAAGGTTCTGACTACCTGGGCGATCAAGATGCGATCGAGTTCATGTGCCGCCAGGCTAATGAAGTGGTGTACGAGTTGGAGCATTTTGGTATGCCATTCGACCGATTGGAGAATGGGAAGATTTATCAGCGCCCCTTTGGTGGTCAATCTCAGAATTTCGGCGGTGCACAGGCCACGCGGTCCTGTGCTGCTGCGGATCGAACCGGTCATGCGATGTTGCATACGCTCTATCAGCGTAACGTGCGCGCTAATACTCAGTTTTTTATTGAATGGATGGGCCTGGATCTCATCCGTGATGAACAGGGTGATGTGTTGGGCGTGACGGCGATGGAAATGGAAACTGGCGAGGTTATGGTGCTAGAAGCCAAGGCCACGCTGTTTGCCACCGGTGGGGCGGGGCGGATATTTCAGGCCAGTACTAATGCATTTATCAATACAGGTGACGGTCTTGGGATGACGGCACGAGCCGGCATCCCGCTAGAGGATATGGAGTTTTGGCAGTTCCATCCGACCGGTGTGTATGGAGTGGGTGTGCTCATCAGCGAGGCAGTGCGGGGTGAGGGTGGTTATCTACTCAACAAGGATGGCGAGAGGTTCATGCAGCGCTATGCACCACATGCAAAGGACCTTGCCAGTCGCGATGTGGTATCACGTGCTCTGACCATGGAGATCAAGGAGGGGAGAGGATGTGGTAAGGATGCAGATCATCTGTTACTGAAGCTTGACCATCTGGGTGCGGATGTAATTAACATGAGGCTGCCGGGTATCCGTGAAATCGCCATCAAGTTTGCCCAAGTTGACCCAATTAAGGAACCGATCCCGGTAGTTCCGACTGCGCATTACATGATGGGAGGGATCCCTACAAACTTTCATGGCCAGGTAGTTGCACCCTACAAAACTGGTCCGGAGGAGGTGGTGCCGGGTTTTTACGCAGTGGGTGAGTGTGCTTGTGTCTCTGTGCATGGTGCAAACCGTTTGGGAACCAATTCATTGCTCGATATCATTGTATTTGGACGGGCAGCTGGTAATCAGATTATTGAAGATCTAAAAAAGAGCCCACACCATAAACCACTGCCGGTAGATGTCGCTGATAGAACGCTGGCAAGGCTTGCCAGGTTGGAAAGTCAGAAGGGGGGAGAGAGTGTGGCGCAAGTGGGCACGGCACTTAGAAAGACCATGCAAGCACATTGCGGGGTATTCCGTTTCGCTGATATGTTGAAAGAGGGTGTCGCCAAGATTGGTGAGGTCGCAGAGCGGGCTGCTCAGACTGAGATAAAGGACAAGAGTAAAGTATTCAATACTGCGCGGATAGAGGCACTAGAGCTGGATAACCTGGCAGAGGTGGCTCTTGCCACCATGGTTTCGGCAGAAGCTCGCAACGAGAGTCGTGGTGCCCATGCGCGCGATGACTTTCCAGAGCGTGATGATGAAAAATGGCTCAAGCACACTCTATATTTCAGTACGGACAGGAGACTGGACTACAAGCCAGTCCGATTAAAACCGATGACGGTAGAGTCATTTCCACCTAAACCCAGAGTTTATTAGGAGTAGATATGCGATTCTCAATCTACCGCTACGACCCTGACAAGGATGACAAGCCTTACATGCAGGATTATGACATCGCTCTGGAGCCATCTGACAGAATGCTTCTGGATGCATTGGTACGGATCAAATCTGTGGATGATAGTCTGAGTCTGCGTCGCTCCTGCCGGGAGGGCGTGTGCGGATCGGATGCCATGAATATAAACGGTCGTAATGGTCTGGCCTGTACCACACCGGTTGCTGGGCTGAGAGAGCCGGTAGAGTTGCGCCCTCTACCCGGTTTGCCAGTCATTCGCGATCTGATCGTAGACATGACTCAGTTTTTCAAGCAGTACCATTCGATTAAGCCGTACCTTATTAATAATGATCCGCCCCCAGAAACTGAACGATTACAATCGCCTGAGGAGAGGGCCAAATTAGACGGTGCATATGAATGCATCCTATGCGCATGCTGCACAACTGCATGCCCATCCTTCTGGTGGAACCCCGATAAATTTGTAGGTCCTGCCGGATTGTTGCAAGCCTATCGCTTTCTTGCGGATAGTCGTGATCAGGCTAGCGCCGAACGATTAGACAATCTGGAGGATCCGTACCGACTGTTTCGCTGCCATTCCATCATGAATTGTGTGGATGCATGCCCCAAAGGATTAAATCCAACCAACGCCATTGGCAAGATCAAAGATATGATGGTGAAAAGAACGGTATGAAAGAGCTGGAGCGCGCCCGCTGGCGCTGCCGACGTGGATTGCTAGAGTTGGATATTGTGCTGCAACGTTTCATGGACAGGCATTACTTGCAATTGAGTGATAAAGATTTGCAGCAATTTGCTACATTGCTAGACCTTTCTGACAATGATTTGTGGGATATGGTCACATCAAGGAAAGAGCCGGAAGATGCCGGCCTGAGGCCGCTATTGGAGCTTCTTCAAGCGGTCTGATCGTGTCTGGGTTGTTGTTCCAATAATGAAAAAATGGAGAATGATATGGAGCAGAAACGAATAGCGACCCTTGACCTCGGCAATGGTAGTCCCCCACTTGAGTTCCCAGTCATGTCTGGCAGCATGGGACCTGAGGTGGTGGATATCCGCAGCCTGCACGCTAGGAGCGGGGTATTCACTTATGATCCCGGTTATTTTTCTACCGCTAGCTGTAATTCAAAAATAACTTTTATCGATGGTGATGCGGGTGTGCTGCTTTATCGCGGTTACCCGATCGAACAACTAGCGAGACAATGCGATTTTATGGAGGTGTGTTATCTGCTAATAAATGGTGAGCTGCCTACCAGTGATCAGAAGTCTTCTTTCGATCACACCATCAAGGAGCACACGATGGTGCATGAGCAGTTGGCACGTTTCTATACTGGCTTTCGCCGTGATGCTCATCCGATGGCGGTGATGGTGGGAGTGGTTGGGGCGTTGTCTGCTTTTTATCATGATGCAATGGATATTTCAGATGCCACACAGCGAGAAATATCGGCTTTCCGGTTAGTTGCAAAATTGCCAACCATTACTGCAATGACTTACAAGTACAACATTGGTCAGCCTTTTATCTATCCGCGTAATGATCTCAACTACGCAGAAAATTTCCTTCACATGATGTTTGCCACTCCGGCTGAGAAATATAAGTCCAACCCGGTATTGGCTCGTGCACTAGATCGTATATTAATCTTACATGCCGACCACGAGCAGAATGCCTCCACCTCCACCGTGAGGCTATCCGGATCCAGTGGTGCCAACCCATTTGCCTGTATTTCTGCAGGTATCGCTTGCCTGTGGGGACCGGCACATGGTGGAGCGAATGAGGCCTGCCTTAATATGCTGGAAGAGATTGGGGACGTTTCCAGAATCGGTGAATATATCAAACGTTCCAAAGACAAGAATGACAGCTTTAAGTTAATGGGTTTCGGTCACCGGGTATATAAGAATTTTGATCCCCGTGCGAAGCTGATGCGTGAGACCTGCCATGAAGTATTAAATGAGCTGGGGTTGCAGAATGATCCCCTCTTTAAGTTGGCGTTGGAGCTAGAGAAAATTGCACTGGAGGATGAATACTTCATTTCTAAGAGGCTTTATCCGAATGTCGATTTCTATTCCGGCATCGTGCAACGTGCATTGGGAATTCCTGTCTCCATGTTTACGGCGATATTCGCCATGGCTCGCACTGTCGGGTGGATCGCCCAATGGAGCGAAATGATTTCAGATCCGGAGTATAAGATAGGCCGTCCACGCCAACTTTATACCGGTGCGGCTCCGCGAGATGTGGCGCCGATTGCGTTACGCAAGTAATCTGATTCTGTAAAAAATGAACGCAGCGAGTATCAGGCAGTTGATCGAGAGTTCCATATTGTTTGGCACTAATGCGCCATTCATTGAGGAGCTTTATGAGGATTATCTAAAAAACCCATCCTTGGTCTTGCCCGAGTGGTGCAGCTATTTTGATGAATTACAGAAAGCAGTTGGGAAAACAGCTCAGGATGTCTCGCATGGCCCGGTACTAGCATCATTCGTGCGGTTGATGGAGGATGGAACATCCGGCGATGGCAGGAATGTTGTTCAAGACGCCGCTCCTGCATTAGCGTCAGAACGTAAGCAGGTCTCGGTTCTTCAGATCATCAATGCGCACCGTTTTCTTGGTGTGCGTCAAGCCAATCTTGATCCGCTTAAGCTTCAAGAAAAATCCTATATCCAGGAACTTGATCCATCCTATTATGGGTTAACTGAAGAGGATCTCGATACAGTCTTCGACACGGGTTCACTCGTTG
>CAJBQQ010000197.1 GCA_903957805.1 uncultured Pseudomonadota bacterium
CAAGAGAATACCCTGTACCAATGGCAAAATGATAAGTCTATCAGTTTAGGCGACCAGGTCATTGAGTTCGATTACCTTTTGATCGCGTCTGGCGTCGCCGGTAAGAAGATGGATGTGACACCGGATGTCGTGACCCTTCAAGACTTCATCTCCCTGAGTGGAGCAGACTTATTAAGTGGCCACCTAGATGTAAGCTCTGCTCAGGATCAGCCTATCTCTGTAATTGGAGGGGGGGCAACTGGGATTCAATTCCTATTTGAAATTGCACTATTTTTACGTCGAAAGAAGCTTAAGAACAGACTACGCTTGGTCGATGGTGGAGACCGGGTACTCAAACAATTTCCTGAGGGATTTTCTAGTTATACCCAGTCACGTATGAATGATCACGGTATCGACTTCCATCCAAATACTCTCTACCACGGGCAGGTGGACGGGAGAATTTTTCTTGAAGAGAGGGGGGGTAGGGGCCGATTTGATTTGCCATCGTCAGTGTCATTCATGTTCTTAGGTAAAAAACCTGAAAATATCTTCCCCACCAATACCTTTGGTCAGGTATTGGTGAATGAATTTCCGCTTGAAAATATCTTTGCTGCAGGTGATTGTTCTAGCTACAATAAATATGGTTCGAATGTTATGTCAGCCCAGTCTGCGGTTAGGAAAGGAAAGTTATGTGCGCGCAATATCCTGCGCCACTCTGGCCGAATAAAAGTTCTTGAGCCTTATCTGCATCGCGACCTGGGGTATGTCGTTAATCTCGGACCTTCAGATGCGGTCGGCTGGCTAGCCACAGAGGGGAATGTCGTTACAGGTATGCCTGCACTAGCGATCAAGGAAGTGGTTGAAATACAGTATGATTTATTACTCACTGGAACTGATACTTACCTGATCTAAATAAATTCCATCTGGAGGAGGCGCTTATGTTCGGTTTACTTAAGGATGTCCAAGTTACCGGTAAGGCTAATACAGTAATAGATTGTAAATGCGATACGGTTTTTGATTTTGTGGGCGCTAACTTTATACAGAATTACCCAAGGTGGTCGCCGGAGGTGAAGGATTTAAAGCTGCTGAGTAGCGGCCCAATCAAGATTGGAACTATGTGTAGACAGGTTCGGGTGGACCAAGGGAACCGGTCTGAATCTACATTTAAAGTGACAGCCTTCAGTGAGGGTAGACGTATCTGTTTTGAGGGTACCTCTAATCCCTTTCGGTGCGACTATGTATTAGAGCCCGCCACCCAAGAGACTTCGAGTCGAATTACATTTACTTTTGAGCTGCTCAAGCTAGAAATGTATATGAAGCCATTTGAGAAGTTGGTTCGTTTTGCTATTCAAGATGGTACAGAGAAAACAGTAGGTAATATCAAGAAGCTACTCGAAGAAACGGTAAAGTCAGCGTCAAAGTGACATCAATCATTTGTTTTTTAATATTTTGATAAATTTTATCCTTGGAGGGCAGTGATGTTTATACCTGAAAAAGACAGTGGACTAATTCCCCAAATTCTAACAAAAGTGTTGGACTCTTGTGTCAATGGAGTCACCTTGTCTGACCCCGATCTGGAGGATATGCCTCTTGTATACGCAAATAAGGCATTCGAAACGGTAACTGGCTACTCTAATGAAGAGACTGTGGGCAGAAATTGTCGTTTCTTGCAAGGTACGGATCACGATCAACCTGAACTTATGCAGCTACGCGAGGCGATTAAGAATAGACAAGAGATTGGAGTAACCCTCAGAAATTATAAGAAGAATGGTGAGTTATTTTATAACCATTTGGAGATGACCCCCTTGTTTGATCCGCATGGGAACCTACTCTATTATCTGGGTGTGCAGTTCGATATTACTAATCAAATTCGCGCAGCAGAGGAAATAAAGTCGCTGACCACTCGACTAAACAAATTGGAAAATAAATAGCTTTCTGATCTCTTATTCTGATTTTAATCGACCCAGTTTCATCAGTAGAGACTTCCTATCATTCTATTATGAAGTTAAAAATCGGCGTGACAGCCCAGCAGTTTCGTCAACGCATCTTCCGTAAGTATCTAGCGATCAGCCTCATACTCTGTACTAGTTGGGTATCAGGTGCAGTAACACCAGTCCTCGCACAGTCACCAGCGCTACTCACAGTTTCGACGCTCAACTTAGAAAGCTATGCTGGGAAGTGGTACGAAATCTCCCGCCTTCCCATGTGGTTTGAGAGGCATTGTCTTGGTGATGTTTCAGCTACTTATACGATGCAGCCTGATCAAACTGTTGGTGTTTTGAATGCTTGTCGTACTGCAGAAGGTGTGATCTCAGCACAGGGCATTGCCGTAGTACCTAACCCGCAGCATCCAGGCCAATTGCAGGTGCGCTTTGCCCCTGCATGGCTGTCATTTCTCCCGTTCGTATGGGGTGACTACTGGGTGATTGATCTTGCACCCGATTACAGCTGGGTTTTAGTGGGTGCTCCGAGCCGAGAGTATCTCTGGATATTGGCACGTACGCCAACGTTAGATGCGAGCATAACGACATCCTTAAAAGACAAGGGGCGGGCATTGGGCTTCTTGACCGAGCGTATGATTGATGTCGAAAATACTGGAAACTAACCTTCCCCTGCAACTCCATAAAACGGGGGTTTCCCTGTATAAAGGGTAAGGACTGTTCTATCTAAGTGTGAATTTACACGGCAGTTATCACGCCCTAATTATTTACAATCACCAATCCTCTTGCCGGTATAGACATGGTCTATTTCTATTGGTTCTGAGTCTTTCATTTCCATCTTGATCACTGCCGACCCTCTGTATTTATCTAATTCAAATTTAATATTGCCTGACCCTGTCATCTTTAAATCACCTCGGCACTCCATCTCCCAGGAAGCGTCATTACCGATGATCCTGTAGTTACGAAATACACATGACTTATCCGTAGCAATCGGAGGCCTTGACTGATTTTTATTGTTGATACAAATCGTCTCTTTATGTGCCGGGAGATGAATCAGCATATCCGGCATTTCAGTCTCTGATGTGATCTCCCATTTCCCATTCCGCATCTGTTCTGAGAATGCATAAGATGCAGATGAGCATCCAATAATGATTACTAAAAATCTCAACAACGTTTTCAATTTATCGTGCTCCTTCTTAACAGAATTAACGCTTTAGTTGATTCTTCATCACGATGAAATTTCAATGCCGCCTTATCGGTTTATAGTTTGCATCTTGAGTTTTATTCTGTCCCCATATCTGAGTGAGGTATGATGAATCCGCCAAGATGACCGAGGCTAACTTGAATTCATCATCCATCCCGGTACTGATGTTATTCTCATTCAAATAACGAGCTCTTGAAGGTGTTACTCTCATTACAAACGTGACCACTTGATTGTTTGAATCCTCAAGATCATATGAGTTAAGTGTAACCATTGAGCCATCATCAGAATCAGGAAATGGTGGAATCTCAGTATAGGCGTACCCATTACTTCCGGTCTTATGATTGAGGTCTTTAAGGGTTGTCTTTCCGTAGACGAATCCTTCAAAATCTCTTGGTATGCTAGTCTTTAAATCTTCCCAATCAGTCGCGATATATAGAATCTTTTTATCGTTACGGGAGTAAATTAAGTGAAGCCTAACCCCCTCTTTTAATGAATATTTCTCCGAGGTATAGTCGCCGATATTTTCTTTTATAGATGGAGGTCTGCCAAGTATAGACAGAGTTGAGATATCGTCGCCAATCGAAATTCCAGAGAGTGAGTACTTTAATAATTCCTTCACCGGTCGTGGTACGGACCCAGTTGATATCTGATATTCATGATCTGATATCGATTTCTCTTGAAGAAAATTACTGGCCGCAACAAGAACAATCACTAGATAAATAACAACAATCAGATCTTTATTTTTGAAAAAATCTTTTATAGAGCTTGGATTGAATTTGTGTGAATTCTTAGAGGGTTCGGATTCCATTTGAGACTCTATCTAGCCTTCAGTATTTAGGAATCCATTCGCCTTAATGGGGAAGTGGTGCATTGCCATTTCAGTGACAATGTTCATTCCCACTCGATCGTTGCAGGCGGTTTTCCAGAGATATCGTAGACCACTCGGTTGATGCCACGTACCTCATTGATGATGCGATTAGAAACTTTTCCTAGTAAGGAATAGGGTAACTCTGCCCAATGGGCAGTCATGAAGTCCTGTGTTTGGACAGCCCTTAACGCGACCACATACTCATAGGTGCGACCATCACCCATCACTCCTACCGATTTTACGGGTAGGAACACGCTGAATGCTTGTGATGTCTTTTCATACCAGCCCGAGGCATGAAGCTCCTCGATAAAGATTGAATCAGCACGTCGTAATAGCTCGGCATACTCGTATTTGACTTCACCAAGAATACGCACTCCAAGCCCCGGACCAGGGAATGGGTGTCGGAAGACCATATCATGCGGTAATCCTAGCGCGATCCCGAGCTCGCGTACTTCATCCTTGAATAGTTCACGTAATGGTTCGAGCAATTTTAAATGGAGTGTGTCGGGCAGGCCGCCGACATTGTGGTGCGATTTTATGGTGTGTGCTTTTTTAGTCTTGCCACCGGCAGATTCAATTACATCCGGGTAAATTGTCCCCTGTGCTAACCATTTGGCATTCGGGATCTTGGCGGATTCGCGCTGAAAGACTTCGACAAACTCACGCCCGATGATACGACGTTTCTGCTCAGGGTCAGTGACGCCCTGTAGGTGTCTGAGAAATTCTACACTGGCATCGATATGGATCACCTTCAGCCCTAGATTCTTGGAGAAGGTGTCCATAACCTGTTCTGCCTCGTTCAGTCTCAGCAGCCCATTGTCCACGAATACGCAGGTCAGTTGCTTGCCGATGGCACGCTGGATCAGGACCGCTGCTACCGATGAATCCACGCCACCTGATAGCCCTAGAATTACTTCGTCCTTGCCCACTTGGGAACGGATCTTTCCGATTGCTTCATCGATATAGTCAGGCATGTTCCAGTCAAAACCGATTCCGCAAATATCATGGACAAAACGCTCGATAATGGCTTTGCCTTGCAGGGTATGGGTGACCTCGGGGTGGAACTGAACACCATAGAATCGGCGTACTTCATCTGCCATAGCAGCGATAGGAGTGGCGGAGTTATTTGCCATGACACTAAATCCTTGGGGCATTACAGCCACTTTATCGCCATGGCTCATCCATACATCTAGAAATCGTTGTTCCTGCGAGCTGGAACGGTCATGAATGCCTTCCAGTAGGGCGGAATCTCCTTGTGACTGTATCTCGGCATAGCCGAATTCCCGTACTTTGGAGGTTTCAACAGTACCCCCCAGCTGTGCCGCCATGGTCTGCATGCCGTAGCAGATGCCAAGTACTGGAACGCCTAACTCGAATACGACTTGAGGGGCTCGTGGTGTCTCTTCCTCGGTAACTGAGGCGGGACCACCAGAGAGGATGATTCCTTGGGGAGAGAATTCTCGGATGAACTGATCAGATACGTCGTAGGAATGAAGCTCGCAATAGACATTGGTTTCGCGGATACGGCGGGCGATCAGCTGTGTGTACTGGGAGCCAAAATCAAGGATAAGGATTTTTTGATGCATATCCCTACTCCACGTGATAGTTCGGAGCTTCCTTGGTGATCTGCACGTTGTGCACGTGGGATTCGCGGATCCCGGCAGAGGTGATTTCAACAAACTCAGCCTTATTGTGCATTTCATCGATTGTGCCGCAGCCGAGATAGCCCATGCCGGAGCGAACACCACCGACGAGCTGGTGGATGACTGCGATCACACTACCCTTGAAGGGAACGCGACCCTCTACACCTTCTGGTACCAGCTTTTCAGCGTCCCGCTCTGCCTGCTGGAAATAGCGGTCGCTGGAGCCTTGTTGCATGGCGGAAAGTGAGCCCATGCCGCGGTAGGTTTTATAGGACCGACCTTGGAATAATTCAATATCTCCGGGGGATTCTTCAGTGCCTGCGAATAACCCTCCCAGCATGACCGAGTTGGCCCCGGCAGCAATTGCCTTAGCAATGTCACCAGAGTAGCGGATGCCGCCATCGGCAATCATGGGTACCCCCGTTCCGCTTAATGCATCGGCGACATTCTGAATTGCAGTGATCTGAGGTACTCCGACTCCGGCAACGATGCGTGTAGTACAAATTGATCCAGGGCCAATACCGACCTTCACTCCATCGGCTCCGTGGTCTACTAGCGCTTTCGCAGCCGCTGCCGTGGCAATATTGCCACCAATCACCTGGATATGTGGGAACCGTTTCTTGACCCATTGGACCCGCTCAAGGACGCTTTGTGAGTGGCCGTGTGCAGTATCTACGACGAGCACATCTACACCCGCTTCGGCCAATGCTTCGGCTCGTTCATCGCTGCCCTCGCCAACACCGATGGCGGCACCCACACGTAGACGTCCGAGATCGTCCTTACAGGCATTGGGGTGTTCAGACGTCTTGATAATGTCCTTTACGGTGATCAGACCACATAATTCGAAACTAGAATTCACCACCAACACTCTTTCCAATCGGTGTTGGTGAAGCAGTGCCATGGCCTCTTCACGGCTAGTCCCCTCCTTCACGGTCACCAGTCGGTCTTTCGGCGTCATGATGTCTCTGATAGGTTGGTCCAGATTGGTCTCGAACCGTAGGTCCCGGTTGGTGACAATACCGACGACCCTGGACCCTTCCACGACCGGCAGGCCTGAGATCTTATGATGGCGTGTGAGGTTGAGCACTTCCCGCACTGTCATGCTTGGGGGGATGGTGATGGGGTCCTTCACCACTCCGCTTTCGAATCGTTTGACCTTGGTGACATGGGCAGCCTGAGATTCTGTTGGCATATTCTTGTGGATGATGCCGATCCCACCCTCCTGAGCGAGGACAATTGCAAGCCGCGACTCGGTAACCGTGTCCATGGCTGCTGATACCAGTGGGATATTGAGAGAGATGCTGCGGGTTAGTTTTGTAGCAAGCTTTACATCGCGGGGTAAAACTACGGAGTGGGCAGGAAGCAGCAAAACATCATCAAAGGTAAGTGCCTTCTGAACCAATCTCATAATAATGTCCTTTACAAAGCAGCATTATAGCTAAACCCATGGGTTCCAGGCAAACGGCCCGACTGAGCATAAATGGGCGGCCTATCTCGAGAGGGGAGGGCGACGAGGTGCATCGATTATTATCGTTTACTGCTGTTGTGCTGCTTCTGTGGACTTACTTTTAGGTGTTTTTGCATCTTGAGCACGTCTTCTGCGCGCTTCTTTTGGGTCAATTGCTAATGGCCGGTAGATCTCCACACGGTCTCGATTGCGAAGGACCGTCTCAGGCCTGACCAGTTTTCCGAATATGCCTATTTTATTGTGAGACAGATCGACCCCGGATAGTATTTCCTTGATCCCTGAAAGTTCTACCGCCTGTCCGGCCGTTGTACCGATGGGTACGGTCAACTGATGCAGAGCTTGCTCATGCGGTAGGGCATAGATCACCTCGATCATGATCGGTTCGTTCATGTCTCTCCGTAAACCTGCTCCGCACGCTGGACGAAAGCGTCTACGAAGCTATTCGCGATGATGAAGAATACCGGTCCTACCAGTTTCTCCAGTATTTTATGTGAGAAGGTATAGTGCAGACGGAATTCCACCTTGCAGGCATCCTCAGACAATGAGACGAATCGCCACCGGCCATCCAGGTGTTCAAATGGTCCGTCTAGGAGTTTCATCTCAATCAATTCTGCCACCTGCCGGGTATTCTCGGTGGTGAAGCTGTGTTTGACGTGATGATAATCGATCATGACGGTAGCATGAGTAACGCGATCATCCTGCGGATTAACGGATGAACCTCCGCACCAAGGCAGGAATTTTGGGTAGTCCTCAACCGCATCTACCAGCGCGAACATCCTGCTCGCAGAGTGACTTACCAGAACCGATTTCTCAATTTCAGCCATGAGATAAAGTACCTTGATCCGATGAGGTGGTATGGAAAAGCTGTTAAAATACACGAAACTCGCGTGAAACTCACCAGCTTTCGTCTCCTACATGAGTATCGTTCAGAATAAGAAAGCCTTTCACGACTATTTCATCGAGGAAAGGTACGAGACGGGCCTGATCCTCGAGGGCTGGGAGGTCAAGGCGATCCGTGCTGGACGAGTGCAGATTAAAGAGGCGTATGTCATTGTCCGTAATGGAGAATTATTCCTTATCGGATGCCATATCAGTGCTCTTCCAACCGCATCCACGCACATCGATCCGGATCCAGTACGGACTCGCAAGTTGCTACTACACGCTGGTGAGATCGAAAATCTCATTGGTCGAGTGGACCGTGCTGGCTACACATTGGTTCCTCTGGATATGCACTACAAGAGTGGCAAGATCAAACTTGAAATTGGTCTTGCCAAGGGTAAGAAGCAGCACGATAAACGTGAATCCGAGAAGCAGAAAGAATGGGTGCGTGACAAGCAGCGTCTCATGCGTGTGAAGTAACGCTTAAAATCCGTCTCAACTTATTTTTCGAAGATATACCGTCATGCAAAGATCTATTGCCGTCTGGTTGTTGGCCTGTTGTGTTCTGGTATTTGCCATGGTGGTGGTTGGAGGCGTCACACGTCTGACCAACTCCGGTCTATCCATCGTCGAGTGGCAGCCCATCATCGGCACCTTACCCCCCCTTAGTCAAAGCGACTGGGAGGTGGTTTTCGAAAAGTATCATCAGACCCCTCAGTATAAAAAAGTTAATCAGGGAATGAGCTTAGATGAGTTCAAGGGAATTTTCTGGTGGGAGTACTTTCATCGCTTGCTGGGTCGAGGCATTGGATTAGCATTCTTCATTCCCTTTGTATACTTTGTGGCTCGCAAGGGGATTGATCGGCCATTGGGTCTAAAGCTAGCAGGAATATTTCTGTTGGGTGGTTTGCAGGGGGCAATGGGTTGGTACATGGTAAAGAGCGGCCTGGTAGACAACCCCCATGTCAGTCAGTATCGCCTGACAGCCCATCTTGGATTGGCCTTCATCATCTATGCTGCGATGCTCTGGGTAGCGCTGGGGCTACTCTTCCCTAAGGGATCATTACACGGAGACGAGCGATTGCAGAGTTTGCGCCGTTTTTCTCGGGGACTGACCACGCTGATTTTTATTATGATTTTATCCGGGGGTTTCGTTGCTGGCATCCGGGCGGGTCTTGCTTATAATACTTTTCCGCTGATGAATGGACAATTCATTCCGACGGATATATTCATACTGGAGCCGTGGTATCGGAACTTCTTCGATAATATGGCAACAGTCCAGTTCGATCACCGCATGATTGCTTGGATGCTGGCATTTCTGGTCCCGCTGTTTTGGTTCAGATCGAGGCAGTTACCACTTCCACCGTCAACTCGGTTGGCTTGCAATCTACTACTCATCATGCTGGCGGTGCAGATTAGCTTAGGCATTGCCACGTTGTTGCTGGTTGTCCCCCTGCACTTAGCGGCTGCGCATCAGGGTGGTGCGGTATTGTTATTTACTGCTGCTCTGTGGGTCAGTCATAGACTGCGCTAGCCCACTGTTGCCACCGCATTGATTGCTACTTGATCCGCATCCCGGGTTGTGCGCCCTCGTCAGGGCTTAAGAGATACAGCCCACTGCCATCACCGGCTGCAAGAACCATTCCCTCTGATAGACCAAACTTCATCTTGCGTGGCGCAAGATTGGCCACCATCACGGTCAGCCTTCCCTTCAATTTTTCCGGATCATAAGCGGACTTTATTCCCGCAAAGACGGTGCGTTGTTCGGTGCCAATGTCCAGCGTAAGTTTAAGCAACTTGTCTGCACCCTCCACCAGTTCGGCGTTGATGATCCTCGCGACGCGTAAATCAATTCTAGTAAATTCATCGATACTGACGGTAGCGGGAGGGGTGATGGTTTCGATGATATTCTCCTGGTGTTGAGCATGCTGCTGCTGTGAATGCGGTTGATTGATAGTAGGAGTGAGACTTACCTTGCCAGCTTCAATCAGTGCAGCTGTTTGATGGGGATCGATACGGGACATGAGATGCTTATAAGGCAGAATGCGATCAAGTGGGCATTTAGAAATCGCGGCCCAATCTAATGACTGCTCAAGACCTAGAAGATCGGTTTCAACGCGCCGAGCCAGATTTGGAAGAACCGGCTTTAAGTAAATGGTGAGTATCACAAATGCGCGAA
>CAJBQQ010000198.1 GCA_903957805.1 uncultured Pseudomonadota bacterium
CAGCACGCTATGCATTGGTCAGGCGGCAAGTATGGGATCACTGTTGTTGGCGGCAGGAGCAAATGGAAAGCGGTTTTGTCTGCCTAATTCGCGAGTCATGATTCATCAGCCCATGGGTGGTTTTCAAGGGCAGGCCTCTGACATCGAGATTCATGCCAGGGAAATTCTATTTCTCAAGAGCCGGTTGAATGAAATTCTGGCCAAGCACACGGGTCAAACAATAGAAACAATCGGGAAAGATACTGACCGTGATAACTTTCTCAGCGCGGAAGAATCGGTTAAATATGGATTGGTAGACTCGGTCTTGGCTAATAGAGAAACGAATCCAGTCTGAAGCTGAGTAGAGCCGGGACCGGCGGACTTAACTAATTTAATTTTCGGCAGGCTTCTAACGAGTTACGGGTGCTCTGGCCCGGATAAGACGGAATAAAATTATGTCAGATAAAATTGGTGGCGAGAAACTTCTTTATTGCTCTTTCTGTGGCAAGAGCCAGCACGAAGTAAAAAAGCTCATTGCTGGTCCGTCAGTATTCATCTGCGACGAATGCATCGAACTCTGTAACGATATCATCCGTGAGGAGATACAGGGTGCCGAGGCTGTTAAACTGACCAAGTCTGACCTGCCGGTTCCGCATGAAATCTGCCAGATTCTGGATCAATACGTAATCGGTCAGGAGCCCGCAAAAAAGATCCTCTCGGTAGCCGTATACAATCACTACAAACGACTACGTAATCTAAACAAGGCCGGTGATACCGACGATATCGAACTGGCGAAAAGTAACATCCTACTGATCGGCCCAACCGGTTCTGGCAAGACATTATTGGCACAGACGCTGGCACGCCTGTTAAATGTGCCCTTTGTGATGGCCGATGCGACCACCCTGACCGAAGCGGGCTATGTCGGCGAGGATGTTGAGAACATCATCCAGAAATTACTTCAGAAGTGTGATTATGATGCTGAGAAGGCTCAGCAGGGTATCGTCTATATCGATGAGATCGATAAAATCTCACGTAAGTCGGATAACCCGTCGATAACCCGCGATGTTTCTGGCGAGGGGGTGCAGCAGGCACTATTGAAGTTGATTGAGGGAACTGTTGCATCGGTGCCACCCCAGGGTGGACGCAAGCACCCCAATCAGGAATTCGTGCAGGTAGATACCACAAATATCCTGTTTATTTGTGGAGGTGCATTCGATGGCCTCGATAAATTAATACGCGCTCGCACCGAAAAGGGTGGCATAGGTTTTGGTGCGGATGTGAAGAGTCGAGACGATCGTAAGGGAATTGGAGCAGTGCTACGAGGGGTTGAGCCAGAAGATCTCATCAAGTATGGCCTGATTCCAGAGTTTGTCGGACGACTGCCGGTAGTCGCCACACTGAATGAGTTGGATGAGTCTGCCCTGATTCAGATCCTGACTGAGCCGAAGAATGCACTTACGAAGCAGTACCAGAAAATGTTTAGCATGGAGGGGGGCGTTGATCTAGAGTTTCGAGAGCAGGCGCTCAAGGCCATCGCTAAGAAAGCGCTTGCCCGCAAGACGGGTGCACGTGGTCTGCGCTCAATCCTAGAGAATACCTTGCTGGACACAATGTATGATCTGCCGTCACTGGATAATGTCGTCAAGGTAGTGGTTGACCACGGATCGGTTGGTGGTGATATCAAGCCAATTCTGATTTATTCGGATCAGCCCAAGGTCGCTAAGAGTTCTTAACTGCGGTATTGATTCCGTCTGTCGTACCTGCTTGAATTTTTATATGGCACCCCCATAACGTTTTTATCAGACTCTTATAGGTGAGCCGATATGTCTAACTCCGTTAGCAATCCCAATCAAGTTTTACTGCCACTGTTACCACTGCGTGATGTAGTGGTATTCCCGCATATGGTGATGCCGCTATTTGTTGGGCGGCCAAAATCAATCCAGGCATTAGAGACTGCGATGGAATCCGGCAAGAGTATCCTGCTGGTGGCTCAGAGATCTGCTGCTAAGGATGACCCATCTCCAGAAGACCTTTACAGTGTATGCAGTGTCGCTAATCTGCTACAGATGCTCAAATTGCCAGATGGTACGGTCAAGGTGCTCGTGGAGGGTAATCGGCGCGCCCGTATCCTGAATGTAATCGATGCGGATACGCATTTTACTGGACAGGCTGTGTTACTTCCACCGGATGAGATTGATGGTCATGAGGTTGAAGCGATGCGCCGTGCCATGCTGGCGCAGTTCGATCAGTATGTGAAACTCAACAAGAAAATCCCACCTGAAATTCTGACCTCGCTGAGCGGCATTGATGAGGCTGGTCGCCTAGCCGATACCATCGCCGCACATCTACCACTCAAGCTTGAGCAGAAGCAGGAAGTGTTGGAGATATTCGATGTGCCGAAGCGATTGGAGCATCTTCTGGGGCTACTTGAGACTGAGCTCGACATACTTCAGGTAGAAAAACGTATCCGTGGCAGAGTCAAACGTCAGATGGAGAAGAGCCAGCGTGATTACTATCTGAATGAGCAGGTAAAGGCTATTCAGAAGGAATTGGGTGAGGGTGAGGATGGCGCTGATCTTGAAGAGATCGACAAGAAGATTAAATCTGCTCAGATGTCCAAAGAGGGTCGTACTAAGGCGGAAGCGGAGCTAAAGAAGCTTCGTTTGATGTCACCAATGTCGGCCGAAGCTACGGTGGTCCGTAACTATATCGACTCTTTGGTAGCGTTGCCGTGGAAGAAGAAAAGTAAGATCAGTAAGGATCTGCACGCCGCCGAGACAGTACTCGAGAAGGATCATTATGGTCTGGATAAGGTCAAGGAGCGCATCGTTGAGTATCTTGCAGTACAGCAACGTGTGGATAAACTGAAGGCGCCGATACTATGTCTGGTCGGCCCACCTGGTGTGGGTAAGACTTCATTGGGGCAATCTATTGCACGGGCCACCAACCGCAAGTTCGTTCGTATGTCTCTGGGAGGGGTGCGCGACGAAGCGGAGATACGGGGTCACCGTCGTACTTATATCGGTTCGATGCCGGGTAAGATTTTACAGAACATGACTAAGGTGGGTGTTAAGAACCCACTCTTCCTGCTGGATGAAGTGGACAAAATGGGAATGGACTTCCGTGGCGACCCATCCTCTGCATTATTAGAGGTGCTTGATCCCGAGCAGAATGATTCATTTGTGGATCATTACATCGAGGTTGAGTATGACTTATCCGATGTGATGTTTGTTGCGACTGCGAATACATTGAATATACCTGCAGCACTGTTGGACCGGATGGAGGTGATCCGGCTGTCAGGGTATACCGAGGACGAGAAACTTAATATTGCGATTCGTTACCTACTGCCTAAGCAGATGAAGAGTCATGGCTTAAAGGAGGACGAGCTGACGGTAAACAGTTCTGCGCTTCGTGATATCACCCGTTATTACACCCGTGAGGCTGGAGTTCGGGCGATGGAGCGAGAAGTTTCTAAAATCTGTCGTAAGGTTGTGAAGGCGCTACTGCTCAAGGGTGATCAGAAAAAGATTATGGTCACTTCGCGTAACCTAGAAAAATACCTAGGGGTTCGGCGTTATACATACGGGGTTGCCGAGGAAAAGAATCAGGTTGGACAGGTTACCGGCTTGGCCTGGACCGAAGTTGGAGGGGAGTTGCTGACCATCGAGGCGGTAGTGCTGCCGGGTAAGGGAAATATCCTGCGCACGGGTTCCCTCGGCGATGTGATGAAGGAATCAGTGGAGGCGGCCCGCTCAGTCGTGCGTGCACGCGCTGGTCGGCTTGGAATCAAGGATGACACCTTCGAGAAGACCGATATACACGTACACGTACCAGAAGGAGCGACGCCAAAGGATGGACCTTCGGCTGGTGTTGCCATGACCACAGCACTGGTCTCTGCATTAACTGGGATTCCAGTGCGTGCCGACGTGGCGATGACCGGAGAGATTACCCTGCGCGGCGAAGTATTAGCCATTGGTGGGCTCAAGGAGAAATTGCTGGCTGCACACCGCGGCGGAATCAAGATCGTATTGATCCCAGAAGAGAACGTTAAAGATCTTGCCGAGATACCTGAGAACATCAAGAACCGGTTGGACATCCAGCCTGTAAAGTGGATAGACCAAGTGCTCGATCTGGCTCTTGAACGGAAACCTGAGGCGCTTCCTGATGTCAATGCCACCGCGCCACTGCCTGCGGTGGTGGATGACAAAGTTGCCGGTGCCGTAATTAAGCATTAATCCTCCTCACTCCCTGTAGCAATGAGCCACAGGGAGTGTCAAAAGCTGCAGTGAGTGCTCGCTCTCATTTTTATGTCGTCAGAAAGATGGGGCTAATCGCCTACAGCTACGAATTTAGCACCCGCCCTATCAGGGCCTATAAAACAGATGTTGACGATCGAGCATCGCAAACATTGCGTATACAATGAAAGGCCACGGGTTGGATTCTTAGCCTGCATTGCATCCAATACAGATCAAATAGAGTGATCATGAATCAACCGCTAACCATTACTCTGGCATACACCGGTGCATCAGGCATGCCGTATGGCATTCGCCTACTAGAGATGCTGCTGAAAAGCGGTAACCGCGTTTATCTACTGTATTCTCAAGTGGCTCAGATCGTCGCGCAGCAGGAGATGAATTTGGCACTGCCGTCGCGTACGAAGGAAGTGGAGCAATTATTCAATCAACGATTCAATGCTACCGAAGGGCAACTTCGAGTATTCGGACGCGAGGAGTGGTTTGCGCCGGTGGCTTCCGGATCGAACCCTGCGGATGCGATGGTGGTCTGCCCGTGCACGATGGGGACAATGGCTGCTATTGCTGCAGGATTGAGTCAGAATCTGATCGAGCGTGCAGCCGACGTGATGCTGAAAGAAAATCGCAAGCTCATCCTGGTGCCACGCGAGACGCCATTTTCCGTGATTCACCTAGAAAATATGTTGAAACTTGCACGCAGCGGTGCAGTTATTCTGCCGGCAAATCCCGGTTTTTATCATCATCCAGAGACTGTTCAGGAGGTGGTAGATTTTATCGTAGCCCGTACCCTCGATCATTTAGGCATTCCTCATACGCTGATGCCACGCTGGGGTGAAGAGTAGTCTTGCTTATTTTAGGGGATGCTCTGCTGCACATTCGTCATTGGAAATTGGAACTAACCCAAGATCAGTGGCTCGGTAGATCCCTGCTTCGGTCACAACTAAGTCCATCGCAATGTCATGCGGCTGTGGGTGTACGCTGTCTAGTCTCAAAATCTCAAATGCGACACCAATAGTCAAAGGACGTGGAGTTGCAGATGCCAGCATGCGGTCGAAATACCCCCCCCCATAACCGAGCCGATATCCTTGTTGGTCGAAGCCAACCAGCGGAATGATGAGTGCGTCGACTGTCAATAACTCGGTATTGTCTGGAACGGGGATGGCATAAGCACCAACTCTCATGGGAGCTTCTGGCCACCATCGCCTAAACTGTAGTAATCCACCATCTTCTGGAATTTCAGGTAGTGCGAGTGTTGCCCCCTTCGCACATAGGAAGTTCATCGCAGGCCGTGGATCATACTCGCCGCGGTATGGCCAACAAAAGCCCACAATGCATCTCTGTAGCTGCGGGAAAGCTTGTTCAAGCGAGGTGGTGATACCTTCACTCCAACTGCGATTATCTTCTGCTGTAATTGATTCTCTATGCCGCATCAATTCAGCGCGTTTAAGTTTTCTCCATTCTTGCCAGTTTTCCATTATCCTGAGGATAGCAGGGATATTGTCGGCCATCCACTCTCAATCAAGTACTCAGTTTAAGGTGGCGAGCGGCTACAGTTTAAGAGGTTATTTTTGGCGCCATCAGCAGGAGTCGTCGCACCGCTGTGGGAATGGCGGCGCCCAATGCATCCTCGAATGAAAAGCGAGTTAATCCATAATTTTTGTGAGCGGGGACAGGTGAAATAACGTGCAGCGGGCGTGGGTAAATGCGCAGTTTGAAATGAGTGAAGCTGTGATCTAAAGGTGGTAGTTCTTCCATCACTCGTACGTTAAGACCGAACTGTTGTTGGCAATAGGAATTGGTATCTTCAGTGAGGGATATTTCGGGCGGACACCATAACCCGCCCCAGATGCCGGTGAGGGGACGTTTTTGAAGTAAGACCCCGTCTTGTTGTAGCATCATCAGCATCACAGTTTCTTTCTGTGGCAATAGCTTGCGCGGCCTGGCGACGGGTAGTTTGTCGACACGATTCTCTCTAAGAGCAATGCAGTCAATCCGGAGTGGACAGACTGAGCACTGGGGCCTGCTCCGGGTGCAGATGGTGGCACCGAGATCCATCAATGCCTGTGTATAGGTTTGGATCTGGCCGACACTATCCTTCCTCGGAATCAGTTCTTCTGCTTTCTTCCACAGAAGAGTCTCAGTATCCTTTGCCCCAGGGTAGCCGTCGATACCGAAGTAGCGTGCAAAGACGCGCTTAACATTTCCATCAAGAATCGCGCATTCCTCGCCATAAGCGAACACGGCGATGGCAGCGGCGGTGGATCGGCCAACGCCTGGGAGCTGTTGAATGAGTTTAAGGTCGTGTGGAAATATACCGTTGTATTGATCAACGACCATCTGTGCAGCCCGATGCAGATTCCTTCCTCGGGCATAGTATCCGAGACCGCTCCATAGTGAGAGAACGTCATCTAGCGATGCTAGCGCGAGACTGTTGATATCGGGGAATTGTTGCAGGAATCGCAGGTAATAAGGTACAACCGTTGCGACTTGGGTCTGTTGAAGCATGATCTCCGACAGCCAAATCGTATATGGATCTTGCGTGTTCTGCCAGGGGAGTTGGTGACGTCCGTGGAGGTGTTGCCAGCGGATCAGGTTAGTGGCAAATTTCACACGTTGTGCGTTAAACAGGATAGGGATGGAGCGGGTGAAGGGAATCGAACCCTCGTCGTAAGCTTGGGAAGCTTCTGCTCTGCCATTGAGCTACACCCGCAATTGTCCCGATTCTACTTGCGTTAGAGGGATTACTCAATCGTTTGCCGATCGACTCAGGCTATCAAGAAATATAATAGTGTTCGTAAATATTTTTCTAATTTCTTATATGACTGTGAGGTTAGCTTTGTGTGTGCTCGAATTATCGTTTGTCTCTAATGCTGTCATTGAGTAATACTGGCAACGCAAGTAGAATCCTTAATTCTGTGTATTTAAATTGTGCAGATGCTGAAATCCCACACAAGTCCTAATTCATTCAGATGCAAGTGATACTCAACGGACAGCCACAACGTTTTGATACCCCGCTAAATATTGTGCAGTTGCTTGAGTATATGGCCTTGCAGGGTAAGCGAATTGCGGTCGAGCGCAATGGCGAGATTGTTCCCCGTAGTCAATTTGGAGAGCAGATGCTGGCAGATGGCGACCGACTTGAGATTGTCGTGGCAGTGGGCGGTGGTTAAATTACTCTCAGTAACAAATCTAGGATTCCATGGATAACCTGATTATCGCCGGCAAGACGTATTCCTCTCGACTGCTGGTCGGTACCGGAAAATACAAAGACTTTGCCGAGACGCGTGCATCAATAGATGCGAGTGGGGCACAAATCATTACCGTAGCAATCCGCCGCACCAATATCGGCCAGAATCCGGGTGAGCCAAACCTGTTGGATATACTCCCCCCCTCTCAATACACATTATTGCCTAATACCGCCGGCTGCTTCACAGTCGACGATGCGGTCCGTACGTTAAGGCTTGCGCGTGAATTACTCGATGGTCATAGCTTAGTGAAGTTGGAAGTGCTCGGGGATCCGAAGACACTCTTCCCCAACATGGTTGAAACCCTTAAGGCTGCAGAAATCCTGGTGAAGGAAAATTTTCAGGTGATGGTTTATACCTCTGATGATCCGATCTTGGCTCGGCAGCTGGAGGAGATTGGCTGCGTTGCCGTGATGCCGCTGGCATCGTTGATTGGTTCGGGCATGGGTATTTTAAATCCATGGAATCTACAGATCATCATAGACAATGCTAAGGTACCGGTGATCGTGGATGCGGGTGTGGGTACGGCTTCGGATGCGGCCATCGCAATGGAGCTTGGTTGCGACGGGGTGCTGATGAACACGGCGATTGCTGCTGCTCAAAGGCCCATACTGATGGCTTCTGCCATGAGAAAAGGAGTGGAGGCGGGGCGGGAGGCTTATTTGGCCGGTCGTATGGCGAAGAAGCTCTACAGCGCGAGCCCGAGTTCACCCGTCACTGGCGTCATCAGCAGCAGTAGCAAAGACCAAGCGGCCTAATTTTAGGCTGCCGCACAGTATCATCCCCCCCGCATGCCAGAACATCGTCCTATCCGCAGCTTTGTTCTTCGACAGGGCCGTATCTCGAACGCGCAGCGACATGCGTATGAGATCTTGCTCCCGCAGTATGGTATTCCATTTGAAGATAACCTGATCAACCTTGACCAGATCTTTGGCAGGAGCTCACCCAAGTTTCTTGAGATCGGTTTTGGTATGGGAGAGACGACTGTTTCTATCGCCCAGATGCATCTGCAGAATGATTACCTCGCTATTGATGTTCACACACCCGGCGTTGGGAGTTTGCTGAAGCAGATCGGTGAGACGGGTCTGAGCAATCTGCGCATCATTCAGCATGACGCGGTTGAGGTATTGAAGTGCATGCTGACACCCGAGTGTCTCGACGGGACGCACATTTTTTTCCCAGATCCCTGGCCTAAAGCACGTCACCATAAGCGACGTCTAATTCAGCCTCAATTCATTACGCTGTTGAGTGAACGGTTAAAGCATGGCGGATATCTACACGTGGCTACGGATTGGGAAGAATATGCTCAACAGATTCTGCAAGTGCTGAGTAGTGAGCCACAACTTATTAATACGGTTACAGACTATGCACCTTGTCCCGCATACCGTCCCTTGACTAAGTTTGAGCAGCGCGGAATGAAGTTAGGGCATGGAGTGTGGGATCTGATATTCCAGAAAAAGTGATTCTTACTCTATGCCACCCTTTGGAATAGGGGCCGGGATAGAGAGTGACCTATTTATAGGTCACTCTTTTCAGGCAGGAAAATCTGCAGCAAATCATTGAGAAAGCGTCGTCCCACAGGAGTGGGGGTGACACGGAGGTGATCACGCACGATTAACCCACGCTGTTCAGCTTCATTGAGTTGCTGCTGGATCGCGGTGATCGGTAGGCCGGTTCGTTGCTGGAACATTTCGCTGGCAAATCCTGCTGTGAGGCGCAGCGCGTTCATCATGAACTCGAAGCCGCGCTCATCTCTCCCCACTTCGTGTTGATCTTGTAGCGGGGTATCCAATGCCGACCGGGAAAGATATTCTTTGGGCTGTTTGTAACGCATCTGACGAATGATTTTGTCAGCAAAACTGATTTTGCTATGTGCCCCTGCACCAATACCAAGATAATCACCGAACAGCCAGTAATTCAGATTGTGACGCGATTCGAGGCCCGGTTGTGAGAATGCTGAAGTCTCATAATTGGTGTACCCCTTGTTCGCGAGGGTTTGCTCGATCATTATCTGCATCTCTGCTGCTAAATCATCATCAGGTAATGATGGTGGGTAACGATGGAATAGCGTATTGGGCTCCAGCGTGAGGTGGTAGGCGGAAATATGTGCGATACCGAGGGTGCATGCATGCTGGATATCCTCATGGGCTTCCGCCAGCGTCTGTCCAGGCAGGGCATACATCAGATCGAGATTCACATTGTCAAAATTTCTCTGGGCGATCTCCACCGCATGATGTGATTCATTACCATCATGAATGCGGCCTAGTGCTTTTAGGTGCAGGGAGTTGAAGCTTTGGATGCCGAGTGAGAGGCGGTTGATCCCTGCAGAACTGAAGTCGGCAAATTTCTGTGCTTCAACCGTACCAGGATTAGCTTCGAGCGTAACCTCGGCTAGATGCTCCATCGGAAGCAGGGTGCGTACTGCAGTTAAGATGGCATCAATCGAGTGGGCGCTGAAGAGGCTGGGCGTACCTCCCCCAAAAAATATACTGACTACCTTTCGTCCCCAGATTTGTGGCAATGCATTTTCTAAGTCACGGATCAGCGCTGCGACATAATCATCCTCGGGAATGTTTCCATTGTGGGCTTCATGTGAATTGAAGTCGCAATAGGGACATTTTTTAACGCACCATGGCAGATGAATGTAGAGACTCAGTGGCGGGAGTGTCGTCAGGCGTGGTGCCTGTGAGCCGAGGATTGAGGAGAGGGAGATGATTGAGGTCATGATGGACTTAGGAATCGGATCGTAGATGCAACGTGCGGTGTATCCGATTACTTGACCATTTCCTGTCTAATGCTTTCAACTAATCGGATCAGGGCCTGACTGCGATGGCTGATCTTATTCTTTTGTTCGAGCGGGAGTTCAGCTGAGGTCACCCCTAGTTCAGGAAGATAGAAATGGGGATCATAGCCAAAACCACCGTTGCCGCGTGGTTGTGGAATGATCTGGCCATGCCAGGAACCATCGGCAATGATCGGTTGTGGGTCGTCGACATGGCGCACTAGCACCATCACGCAGTAATAATGGGCATTATGGTCCGACTGATGGGTCAGTGCTTCGATCAGTTTCTGATTATTGCGTTCATCCGACTTTGGCTCTCCCGCATAGCGCGCCGAATGGATCCCAGGCTGGCCGTTCAGGGCATTCACGCAAATACCGGAATCATCCGCTAGCGCAGGCAAGCCGGAGCAACGACTGGCATGACGCGCTTTGGCTAATGCATTTTCGATGAACGTACAATAAGGTTCATCTACTTCCGAGATATCAAATACGGACTGCGGCAGCACCTCAAGCCCGAGGGGCTCAAGTAGGTGACCTATCTCACGCAGTTTGCCAGGGTTGTTGCTGGCGATAACGAGCTTTCTCATTTTCGTAGATCAACTCATTTCTCTGCAAGTGCCGCTTTTTGAAATGCGATTAGCTGTTGAATCCCTTGTTGCGCCAAGTCCAGCATGGCGTTTAATTCTTGCCGATCAAATGTGACCCCTTCGGCGGTTCCCTGCACTTCTACCAGGCCGAGATGGCCGGTCATGACCACATTCATGTCGGTATCGCAGGAAGAATCCTCCGGATAATCCAGGTCAAGC
>CAJBQQ010000199.1 GCA_903957805.1 uncultured Pseudomonadota bacterium
AGACCGTATGCATGTATTTCAACCGGGTGCAGATAAATTAGGCGACAGCGATGAGATTATCGAGGGGCTTGATAATCCGGCGCTGGTGTCCCGTTTTGGTGAGAGTTTTACTCATGCAAGGCAGGAGATTGAATTGATCCGGGGTGCCTCTGAGGAGTTTAACCGAGAGGCTTTTCTTGCAGGCCGTCAGACCCCGGTATTTTTCGGCTCTGCTATTAATAATTTCGGCATCCAAGAAGTACTTGATGCATTGATCGATCTGGCTCCGTCACCTGGGCCGCGTAAAGCTATACAGCGCGTGGTGCAGCCGGATGAGCCTAAATTTTCTGGCGTGGTATTCAAGATCCAGGCCAATATGAATCCGGCCCACCGGGATCGGATTGCTTTTGTACGTATCTGCTCTGGGCGTTTCGAACGCGGCATGAATTTGCATGTGGTGCGTAGCGGGAAGGATATTCGTCCAGGCAGCGTGGTGTCATTTCTCTCTCAGCGGCGGGAATTGCTTGATGTCGCTTATCCGGGAGATATTATCGGCATTCCCAATCATGGCACATTGCAATTGGGGGATACTTTGACAGAAGGTGAAGAGTTGCAGTTTACGGGCCTTCCATTTTTTTCCCCAGAGATTTTTCAGACGGTCGAGCTTGCCGACCCAATGCGTGGGAAACAGCTCAAACTTGGTCTGACTCAGTTGGGCGAGGAGGGTGCAATCCAAGTATTCAGACCGCACGCAGGTGGTGCACTATTATTGGGTGCTGTCGGCACACTGCAATTTGAAGTGGTGGCGCATCGACTCAAACATGAATACGGAGTAGAGACTCGCCTCTCTTCAGCCAAGTACCAGATGGCCCGCTGGGTCACTGCTGATGATCCGCGCGAGCTGAAACGATTCATTGATACCAATGGACATCGTGTCGCATACGACGCAGTCGATGCCCCCACCTTCCTGGCTGCATTTGGCGCAGAGATCAGTGTTGCACAAGAAAACTGGAAGATGATTAATTTTCATCGGCTACGCGAACATGCTGGGTTGGTATTCCAAACCCATATGGATGGGTGAGTCTTCGAGACAGTAACCATTATCTGTGCGGGTGAGGTGGAGCATCGTGACAAATCTGGTCCTTTTGTAATGAACAATACTGAGGAAATTCGGCAGGTAATCATGGATTAGAAAGGGGTAATTTGAGACAACTTCCTACGGTGTAGAGACCGTTCCCTAATAAAATACTCCGGCAGAGGGTTGCTTTAGCTCCTATAGTAGAATTTCATATCTTTTAGTTGGTATGTTCGTTCTATGCTCCAACAATCTTTATTACACTCTGGGTTCAATTGCATTGGTCGTGCATGTGTGAGATCGTCCTCTAGCTGGTGGGGGATCATTCACTTTGGAGCGGTTGCACTGGTTCTAGCATTGACTCCATCAACCTATGACCGATGCTGTCGTGTCGCAGTTACCAGAAATATCTATGCTAGCACTTGGCAAGTTTTGTTTTGGTTCACAGTTCTGTGTGCGCTTATCAGTCTCGTACTGATTCGTATCGTTGTAGTTACTGCTTCAAGTTATGGTTTGTCTCAATATGCACTGGAGATGGTGGTGCGAGTTCTGGTGCTCGAACTCATTCCATTAGGCGCCGCACTTTTTGTGGTGTTACGCTCAGGTGTTTTGATTAGTACTAGTTCGGCGGACGCCCCTCTACATATCGAGCATGTCCCTCGCATCATTGCCATTGCATTCTCGGTAGCGACACTGGCTGCTGTGAGTAGCGTAGTAGCACTGGTACTAGCCTATCTGGTGGTTTATGGTTTATCACCATGGGGTCTTGCTGAGTATACGCACATGATTGGTCGCGTATTTGATCCAGTTGTCACGCTCACTTTTGTCCTCAAGACAGTATGGTTCAGTCTGGCGGTTTCTTTAATTCCAATCGCATCAGTGCTGCAGGCACAAAAAGAGGCCACTAGAGAATCAAACGCAGTACCCCAAGGCACGGCACGACTATTTCTGGTGCTGGCGCTGATTGAGGGTCTCTCTCTCTCGGCCAGGTATATCTAGAGTGAGTAAATAGAGCTTATGCAATCAGAACCTAAACTAGAGTCATCATCTCAGCCACCCAATATCGAGTTTAAAGTCGCGCTGCTGATTATTGTGATGGTGATGCTGATGCTCGGTTCGCTGGTGTATGTGATGTACGCCCGCGGTGTATTTGAAAGTACCCAAAGGGTGGTATTGATCGCGGATGATTCGGAGGGCGTGATCGTTGGTATGGACCTGACGTTCTCAGGTTTTCCGATAGGGCGTGTGCAGCGTGTTGAACTGTCTGATGAGGGTAAAGCACGGATCATCATAGAGGTGGCACGTGAAGATGCTAAGTGGCTTCGTACGAGCAGCGTCTTCACCATGGAACGCAGTATGGTCGGCAGTACTCACCTGCACGTTTACAGCGGAGTCTTGGCAGATCCGCCACTACCCGATGGCGCTGTAAGAGCAGTATTAATTGGTGACGCCGCCGCAGAGATTCCTCAGCTGGTAAATACTGTTCGTGGACTAGTCGAGAATTTGCAGAACATGACTAAACCGGACTCGAGCCTGAACATGAGCCTGGGTAATTTACAGACAGTCACACAAAATCTAACGGGGCCCTATGGAGCGCTAAGTGTGGTGCTGGGAAGTGAAGCGCATGCAAAAAAAGTTATTAGTACACTAGATGAATCGAAGGCTGCCATGATCCAGGTGAATACAATTCTGGGTGAAGTACGCACTAGCCTCAAGGGCGTCGATGCTGTGCTGGTGGAGGCTCAGGCTGTTGGTGCCAACGCCCGGGTGGCCACCACCGATCTCGCTGCTTTACGGGAGCAGGTGGAGATGAATCTGCACAAGGTGGAGCATCTAGTGGACGAGATTAACCGTAAATGGCCGCTGGCACGTGATACAGAGATTAAGTTGCCATGAGGCTTATTTGGATAGTGATAGTCATGGGACTTGCCGGGTGCGCCGGCAACCGCATGATTCCAGATTGGCAAATCAACGCGCATGGCGCACTTAAAAGCTCAATTATGGCTTATCTGGTGGGAAATTCTAAATTGGCTACGAT